>JAYYRS010000157.1:0-2675 GCA_036126975.1 Myxococcota bacterium | reverse complement strand
GAGGCGCCTTCGCCAGGTCGCCGATCTCGGGTTTGCCCTCCACGTTCTTGCCGAGCAGCATCGGCAGCGCCCGCTTGCCGCTCCGGAAGCTCTCGCTGGCCAGCATGTCGCGAACCCAGACGACCTGACGCTTCTTGTTGGGAACCTCGAAACCGACCACACCCCTGCCTGGAATCGGCGCCACGATCCGCACACGCAATGCCTTGAGCGCCATCGCAATGTCGTCTTGCAGGGCCGTGATCTTCGAGAGCTTGATTCCGGGCGCCGGGAGGTACTCGAACGTGGTGATGACCGGCCCGGGACGAATCGCCACGACCTCGCCCTTCACGCCAAAGTCGTTGAGCTTGGACTCAAGGGTGTCTCCGAGTACCCGCAGGGCATTCTCGTCGATCCGCGCCACGGACCGCTCGTGGGAGTCGAGCAGGCCGAGGTGCGGGAGCTCGAAGTCCACATCGTCCCCCGACTCGATGACCACCTTGCCCCCGGCGTCCGAGCCGCCCGATACGAGCGCGTCCGGATCCACGTGGATGGCCCCTGCCCGCCGCAACGTGGCGCGCAGACGGGGTGAGGGCGGATCCTGCGCCGCGAGCGGGGGAAGATCGCCAGCGAAGGCATCGGATGGCCGTGCGACGGGCTCCGGAGCGCCGGCGTCGGCCGTCGGCACGGCGCTCGCGGCAGGGGCATCGCCGGCGGTTGGCCCGGCACCGCCGGACGCCGATGCCGGGGGACCGGCGTGTGCAGCGTCGACCGAGGCATCCGACACCGCAGGGGCTTGGGACGGACGCAGGGGAGCATCGAGAGCCTGGGAGATCCGGTCCTCATCCGTGGCCGCCTGCTGGACCGGTTCCGGAGCATTCGATGCAGCCGCCTCATCCACCGATGGCCGCACCGCCGGCGGCCAGGCGCCGGGCCCGATGGTGCGACGCGGGGGACCGTCTGCCGCGCTGTGGGGCACGGCGGGTCCATCATCGGGGTCCATGACGGGAACGGCGGTACGCGGCGCCGGCGTGATGGGCGCACGCTCTGGGGTGTCCCATGCCGCCCGGGCCGCCGGACCGGCGACCCCGGTGTGCTGGGTGGACTCCCACTCGACTTCGACCAGAGAGCGGGATGCGACCTGGGTGCGGTCCTCTACCGCGTCGGCGTAGTTCGGTTCGAACGCGGCCGGGCCGGGTATCCCCAGCTCGACGGGACGAGGCAGGGGTACCGGGGCGGCCGCGGGGCGACCGACATCCGGTTCCCGCTGGAAGTCGACTGCCGCGCCGGGTACGCCCGCAGCCCCCTCCATGCCGACCGTGTCGGGGTGCAGGCCGTCGGCGTCCGCGGACGGGAAGCTCGGCTCCGGG
The DNA here is from genome assembly GCA_036126975.1 of Myxococcota bacterium. Taxonomy (GTDB): domain Bacteria; phylum Myxococcota_A; class UBA796; order UBA796; family UBA2385; genus JAYYRS01. The sequence continues at coordinate 1,329 of JAYYRS010000157.1, read as the reverse complement.
TCGTCCCATTCGTACGCGGATGCTGGCCGGTCGTCCCAGTGGGAATGCCGTTCTGGCTCTTCCTCGAGCGGGCGAGCCCAGAGCCCGTCCGCCATCGCAGCGCCGGCCTGCCGCACCCGGCCAACCGCACCAGCCCCGACCATCTTCCCGATCCGGCCGACCACGGGCAGGGCATCCTCGGCACGCACCAGGGCGAAGCCGAACACCCGCCCCCAGTCGAGCTGCGTCGCATAGGAGGCGCCGACCATCGCCACGCCGAGAAGCACGATCCACGCTCCCGCGGGTCCCACGAGTTCGAGAAGCGTCTGTGCACTGCCCTCACCGATCAGGCCACCGGCGGGAAACCCGGCGGCATCTTCGCCCGCGGGATGCAGGAGCGCGAGGGCAGTCTGCCCGGTCCACATCAGGGCGGCGCCCGCGAGCATGCGGATCCAGCCTCCCAGCCTGCGCCCCGCGACCTTCAGGCCCGCGAACAGCCCCACGACCGCGATGGTCCAAGCACCGTGGCCGAACACGTGAAACAGCCCGTCGGCCACATACGCTCCCACCGCCCCCGCCGCGTTGCCGACGACCCCCATCCCCGTCGTCGTGAAGGCGGGGTCCGTTGCCCGCCAGCTCGCCAACGCAACCGTGCTGTAGGCACTCCCGAGAAGGACGCCGATGAGCGCCAGCTGGCGGACACGCGGAGGAACGAGCGGAGCCGACATGGAGCCTGTCGCCTGGGACCCGCCCGAAGCGCGACGCGATGCAGAGGTGCGCGCCTTCCGCTTGGCGCGGGACTTGGACGGCCGCTCCGACGGGTTCTCGGCCTTCGCGCTGGTGCTGCGTGTGCGGGTTCGGGCCACCGGGGTCCTCCTGGAGCAGGCGCAAGGACGCGCCGATACATCGTACCGGATATCTATTGACAGGTCATCCCTATTGCTAAGGCTTTTTCGAGAAGCTGCAGCGTTCCGTCCCGAGGGATACCGGGCCATCCAGGGAGGCCAAATGGCAAACCGCATCCTTGTCGTGGGCGGCGCGGGCTACATCGGCAGCGTCTGCGCGGCACATCTCCTCGCCCACGGGGCAGAGGTAGAAGTCTACGACAACCTCTCGACAGGGCACCGCGACGCCGTCACCGGAACCCTCCACGAAGGGGATATCCGTGACCATTCCAGCCTTCTCCGCGTCCTCCGCGGCGGCCGATTCGATGCGGTGATGCACTTCGCTGCGAAGAGCCTCGTGGGAGAAAGCGTCGCGCATCCCCTCCGCTATTTCGATGTCAACGTCGGCGGCACGGCCACCCTGGTCAGGGCCATGCTGGACGCAGGCGTCCAGTCTCTCGTCTTC
>JAYYRS010000156.1:0-14754 GCA_036126975.1 Myxococcota bacterium | reverse complement strand
TCGTCGATGATGTGGTCTGCTGCGGTCCAGTAGAGATTGTCGATGCTGGAGACCTTGGTGGCATCGAGCGGCACCCCGGCGTCGACGTCGAAGGCGTCGACAGTGGCGCCCGTACAGACCGTTGCGTCGATCCGCGCCTTGATGACATCTCCGTTCGACATCCGGAGGCCTTCAAACATGTCCATGGCGTAGGACGAGGGACCGTGCTTCATCCACGCGCCACACGCTTCGGCAAGGGCCTTGAACGTCCGCGCCTGGGCCTCGGAGAGCGTGGTCTCGGTGGCTTCGTCGAGGGTCGGGCACGCACGCACTGCAGGTTCGGGCGCGCAGTAGCGGTCGGGGTCGAAGGTGCGGTCCATGGGAGAGCGCCCCGCCGAACCGGGCTCCTCGGGGGCCTCGGCTCGCTCGTCTCCCTCCTCCCGGTCGCCCCGGTCCACCTCGGCGCCCGGATTGCCCGGGCCGTCGAGGCGTGGAATGCCCTCGATGACGGTGATGGCGATGCTGCCGGTGTGGGAGGCATCCGCTGGATTCATGACGACGACGTCGTCGATGTCCGACCCGGCCAGGACGAGCCCCTGGGTGTTGAGCTCGGGTTCGAACCCGTCCGGGGTTCCGCAGGCGGCGATTCCGAGGGAGGCCAGCAGGCAGGGAGCGGTGCGCATGAGACGATCCATGGGATGAAGGGGAAGATGAACCCGAGGTCGTGACCCCGGCGGGCTTCATGCGCGGATACGGAACGACGGCGCGGTCACATGAGGGGGGCGGAAGGATTTCTCGAATGGACCGTCTGGATGCGATCGTGGTCGGGCTCGGGGGCGCGGGCTCCCAGGTCCTCCGCTCCTTGGCGCTGCGCGGTGCCCGGGTGGCCGGCATCGAGCGATTTGGTCGGGCGCATGGCCGGGGGAGCTCTCACGGCGGTACCCGGGTCACGCGGCACGCGTATTTCGAGCATGCAGACTACGTGCCCCTGCTCCACGCGGCGACGGCCGGGTTCCGCTCCCTCGAAGACGCCACCGGTGAGGCCCTGCTCGAGGCCTGCGGCGTGCTGGTCATCGGGCCGAGGGGTTCCACGGTCGTCCGGGCGTCTGCAGAGGCAGCAGCGCGCTGGTCGATTCCGGTGGAGCCGCTCGACGCCGCAGGGCTGCGGGCGCGATTCCCGCTCTTCCGGGTCGATGATGACGCGGAGGCGTTGTGGGAGCCGGGAGGAGGATTCGTACGACCAGAGGCCAGCATCCTCGCCGCGCTGCGTCACGCGGAATCCCTGGGTGCGGTCGTGCATACGGGAACGGCGGTTCGGGCGATCGAAGAAGATGGGAGGGAGGTCCGGGTGCGGCTGGACGACCGCACCATGCGAGCCGGGCAGCTCGTGGTCTGCGCCGGCCCATGGGCGGCTCGCCTGCTGCCTGCGCTGCATCCGCTGCTCCGGGTCACGCGGCAGATCCAGGCCTGGATTCGGCCCGTGGACATCGGACCGGCATCCCCCTCGGCGCTTCCCTGCTGGCTCATCGACCGCGGCGAGGAACCACCCCTCTACGGTGTACCCATCGACCCGCTCGCACCTGGGCCGCCGCTCGCGAAGGTCGCCCTGCATGGCTCGCGTCGGATCGTGCAACCGGAGGAGCTCGCCAGGGGCGTCACGGCATCCGAGCGGGCGGTGCTCGCCGCGCTCGCGGCGGCCCATCTGCCCGGTCTCGGGGGTCCGGTGCTTCGCGCCCGAACGTGCATGTACACGCAGACACCGGACGAGCACTTCATCGTGGATCGCGTGCCGGGTTCACCCAGGACGGTCGTCGTGGCGGGGCTGTCGGGTCATGGCTTCAAGCTCACGCCCGCTCTGGGTCAAGCAGCGGCCGACCTCTGCCTGGCGGGACGGACCGACCTGCCGATCGGCTTCCTGGGCCTCTCGCGCTTCGACTCCTGACCCGACGCCGGGCCATCGGCTGGGTGCCGGGCTACGGCGGTCCCATGTCCTGGCAGCAGCGCGCACCCGGTGTGTTCCATCGGCAGGGTCCGAGCGGTCACACGGTTGCGATCGTCGGTTCCCTGCATGGCGATGAGCCAGCAGGGGCCTTGATCATCGACCGCCTGCGGGCGTGGACGCCTGGACAGTGGTCGGCGTGTCCCCATTCCGTGGTGCTCGCAGTGGGTCACCCGGATGCGCTCGCCATCGGACGTCGGACGCTCCCCGGGGGAGTGGACCTGAACCGCAGCTTCGGCATCCACGGGGCGTCGGAGCGGGCGAGGGTCCTGCAGACCCATCTTGCAGATGCCGATGTCCTGCTCGACCTCCACCAGACGCACCGCCCCATCCCTCCGCTCGCGGTCCTCCCCGCGGACGGGAGCGGGCGTCGCCTCGCGCGCCGCCTCGGGCTTGAGGTGGCCGTCGCCAATGCATCGCTCGTCTATGGCGATGCAATGCTCGCCGACTGGGCCGTCCGGCGAGGTGCAGAAGCGCTCACCGTCGAGCTGGGTGCCGTGGGAGACCCGGGTTGTGTCGCGCGCGGTCTCGGTCTGGCCCGGGCTGCGCTCTTCGACGAGCGCCATGACCGTCCGCTCCGATGCTGGCGGATCACCCGGATCCTTCGGGCTCCGGGAGCTGGGCTCCGTTTCGTGCGCCCCCTCGCGAACGAGTCTCCGGTTGCAGCCGGGGAGCGAATCGCCGAGTCGGCGGCGGGCGACCTGTTCGCGCCCGCGGATGGCGTGGTGTTCCTGCCGCGAGAGGGCGTTGCCATCGGTGATGCTGCGGCGCTGTTCGCAGAAGCCTTCAGCTGACCTCGACCTCGATCGCCATTCCGCCCGGCCAGGGACTGCGCATGGGGTCGAGGTCCGGTGTACACGACCTGCCCGAGGCCGTGGTGGCACGGGTCACCAGGACGTGGGTTCCCAACCGCTCGGGTGTCCAGTGGAAGCGCCACAGTGCCCACACGTCGCGTCCGGGTGCGTAGGTGAGCTCTGCCTCTGCCCAGGTTCGCCCTCCATCGGTGCTGACCTCGACCGAGATGATGGGGTCGTCCCCCGCATACGCCTTTCCAAGGACGCGCACCCGGTCACCGACGACGTCCATCGCGGACGGTTGCACCACCAGCACCTGCGGCTGGTACTCCATGGAACCGACGGGATCGAAGCGGATCCCCTGCGCCGCATACTGGGTCATCAACGACGCCATCCATGGCGGCTCGTAGGCAGAGTCCGTGAAGCGGATGGCCGTGATCTGCTTGGGGTTCAGCCAGCCGTAGCGACCGGGTGTGAGGACCCTGGCCGGAAAGCCATGGTCCAGCGGCAGCGCCTCGCCGTTCATGCCCCATGCCAGGAACAGGGGAGCCCCGTCGAGGTCACCCGCAGGCAGGGCGACGCCATACGTGTCAGCGCAGGTGAACACGATCCAGGCGCGCTCTTCGGGGGGGTCGATGCCGGCGGCTCGGAGCACGTTTCGCAGCGACGTCCCCTGCCAGATGGCGTTGTCCATCGCGAGGAAATCGGGCCGCGACTCCACGCACTGCAGCGTGTGCTCCCGGTCCTCTGCAGGCAGGGAGGAGAGAAGCGCGAGGTCGAACGAACCCAGCGCATCCTCCTCGTCGTGAACGGTGCACGACCATGTGCTGGCGTCCACGTCGCCGGGCGAGCCCAGGAACCACAGGACGTAGAAGTCGTCGTTGGACGAGATCGGTGGCAGGGCTTCAAGGTCCGGCTGATCGTCGTCGTCCCTCCTGCCGCCGACCAGGTCGGCACTGGTGTCGGCTCCCCCGCACCCCGCGGCGGCGGCGAGTGCGCCAAGTGCCATCAGCTCGAGCGCGCGGCGGCGGTCGATGGGGCGAGCACGGACACGGGAGATGGAGGTCGGCACGGCGCCATGGTATCTCGGAAGCAGTCACGATTCGCGAGGCCGCCATGCCGTCCCACTCGCCGCTCCGCCATGCTGCATTGCGGATCGTCCCCTGGGCGCTGGGGACCTTCCTCGCTGCGGGCGCGTTGCCGATCTACCTGATGGCTTCGACGCGTCCCGAACTCGAGGCGTACTCGGAGTCGCCCGGAGCCTGGACCTTCGCCGTGCTGGTGGCGTTGTTGGTTGTGGTTGCGCTGACGGCGATGACGTGGTCGCGAGCGGCCTGGAAGCCGCTCCGAGGGGTCCTGCTGAGCGGCGCGATTGCCGGCAGCATCGGTGCGACGGCCTATGGGACCTACGTCTACTGGTTCTCGAGTGCGACCCTGGCGGCTGGAGAGGCTGCGCCCCGGATCGGGTCGCAGGCACCCGATTTCGAGATCATCGATCCGGAGGGACGTGTGCGGTCCCTGGACGGATATGCTGGAAAGACGCTGCTGCTCGTGTTCTATCGCGGACACTGGTGACCGTTCTGCGTGCGCGAGCTGGAGGGGCTCCGGCTGATTTCATCGGAGGTTCGGAGGCGCGGCGGAGTTGTCGTGGGCATCTCCACAACAGCCTGGTCGGACATCGAGTTCCGTTCCGATCGGCTGCGAGATGGTCTGGTGCTGTTGAGCGATCCAGATGGAAGAGTCATCGCCGACTACGGCCTCTCTGATGTCACGCTGGGGGAGGAGGTGGCCCGGCCGGCCACCTTCGTGGTCGACCCAGCGGGCGTCGTACGGTGGCGGCACCTCCCCCAGGACTGGCGTCGTCGGCTCTCGGCTCTCGACTACCTGAAGATCTTTGACGCCATGGACGAGGGCGTGCCGGTACCCACCCTCGATGAGCCGGTGCATCCATGACGACCGCGCGCATCTGGATTGGTCTGCTCGGAACCACACTCCTGGTCTGTGGTCTCGTTTTTGGCACGCTCGTGCAGCGTGTCGGCGCACCGGTCGTGTGGTCGCTGGGCTTCCTGCTCGCGGCATACGGGGCGTGGCTGATCGTGCAGGCCGGGCGGGGACCCAGGAACGGCGCATCTTGAGCGGTCGCATCGTCGACTCTGCGTTCCGTCCCGATCCGTGGCTGCGTGGCGGGCATGCGCAGACCATCGTGGCTGCGATGTTCCGGCGCGCGCCCCGCATCGACTGGCGCTGGGAGCGGCTCGAGCTGCCCGACGGGGATTTCGTGGATCTCGCGTGGCACGGCCCGACGCCGCAGGAGGAGCGGGGCCCGCTGCTGCTTCTGCTGCACGGGTTGGCGGGGGGGGCCGACTCCCCGTACATCCGGGACCAGGCGGCAGCCTCCGCCCTGGGTGGGGTACCGGTGGTGCTGCTGTGCTTCCGCGGCTGCAGCGGGGAGCCGAACCGGCTGCCGCGGGGCTACCATTCCGGTGAGACCCAAGATCTGCGCCATGTCGTCCGTGTGCTGCAGGCACGTCATCCGGAATCCATGATTCACGCGGTGGGTTTCTCGCTGGGCGGAAACGTATTGCTCAAGTACCTCGGAGAGCAGGGCGCGGAGACTCCGCTCCGTCGGGCTGTCGCGGTGAGTGTTCCGCTGGAGCTGGGACCCTGCGCAGCGCATCTTTCGGCCGGGTTCGCACGCGTGTACCGCCAACACCTCCTCAGGAAGCTGCGCGCAGGTGTCCGCGAGAAGGCGCCCATCCTCGCGGATCATGTCGATGTCGAGGCGGTACTCGCTGCGAAGGACTTCGAGGCATTTGATGATCGGCTCACCGCGCCCCTGCACGGATTCTCGTCTGCGCAGGACTACTACGCGCGGTGTTCGAGTCGGCCCTTTCTCCGGCATGTTGTCCGGCCGACGCTGATCGTGCAGGCGGTCGACGACCCCTTCATGCCAGCCAGCGTCATCCCGTCCGCGGCAGAACTGTCGGACAGCGTCATGCTGGAGCGCAGCGCCTGGGGTGGTCACGTCGGATTCCTCGGGCCGGGACGCAGCCCATGGCTGCCCCGTCGTGTGCAGCGCTGGTGGATGTGAGGCCCGGGTCCGAGCAGACACCGCCTCGCCCCTGGCTGCGACACACGCAGGTTCTGCCCATCCCGCTGCCGGGAACCCGCGGTAGGCTGCGCGGGTGCAGCCCGTCGCCCTCCGCCCGCACCTGACCGGCCTGCTGGCGCTCATCGCCGCGGGCACCTGCTTCCTATGGCCCGTGCTTCCCGGCCTGGACACCGTCGTGGGTGATCCCCTGGGGGAGACCGACAACCACCTCTGGATGTTCTGGCGGACCCTCCGCGATGCGGCCGCGAACGCGCCTGATGGCGTCCACCTCCCCTTGATGGATCCGGTGAACCTGCCCGCATATGCCGCCGGTGCATGGGTCTCCCCTGCGGCAGGCTGGGCGACGATGCGCGCGTGGAACGTGGCGCTGGCGTTTGCAGGCGGTGCCGCCCTCTCGCGATGCTTTGTCTCCGGTCCTGCGGTGTGGGTGGGGGCGACAGTCCTTGGCACCGCGCCGTTCCTGGGTGCGGTCATGGATTTCGGGATCACCGAGAGCTGGCCGGTGGGTTGGTTTGCCCTGCATGTGGCTGCGCTCCTCCAGGCCGCGCGCCATGGAGGTCTCGGTCGCGCGCTGGTCGCGGGTGCGTGTCTGGGCATGGTGGCGCTCTCGGGCTGGTACCACGCCGCATTCGGGGTGGTGCTGGATGCCGTCCTCGTACCGATCCTCCTCTGGCGGCATCGAAGGCCCGGGATCGCACTGCAGGGCGCGGTGGGGTTGTGCATGGTCCTGCCGTCGCTGCACCGGTTCCTGGCGGCTGCGCCGGGATTCGAGGCCCGCTGGCGAGCCCCGGCCCCGGGTCCGCCCGGCCCCCGACCCGACTGGGCAGAGCTGCCCGTTTTCGGAACAGACCTCCTCAATCTCGTCCTGCCTCGTCTGGAGGCTGCCCATCCGTCGAAGAGCGTCTACCTCGGAGTCGTGGCGCTGCTGCTCACCGTCATCGGCCTGGTTCGACGCCCGCGCCTCGTCGGTGCCCTGTTGCTGGCCGCCGCCCCTTTTGGTGTCCTTGCGCTCGGACACTGGCCGACGCTCGCGGGGAAGGCGCTGGGGTTTCCCGGACCGGCGTGGTTCCTCGCCGAGCACGTCACGGCGCTGCAGGGGCTGTCGCATTGGCACCGGGCCATCGTGGGCGCCCTGCCCTTCCTGGCGGCGGCGGCAGCCGTGGGTGCGGAGGGTGTGATCCAGCGGTCCCCGAAGGCCTCGCCCGTGATCGGGGTCGGGCTCGTCGCCCTCGTGACGGTCGACGGAATCGTCGGCGGCGGTACGGCCTGGCCCCGCTCTGCCGTATCGCTGGCTGCGCCGTCGGTGCTCATGGAGCTGCCGGGCCCTGGCGGCGTGGTGCAGCTGCCCTTCGACAATGGACGGCCGTTGTTCAGCGAGGCGCCAGCCCGGATCTACCAGCGCTGGCAGGTCGGACACGGTCGCGCCATCTCCGAGAACTACGAGGGAGTCGATGCGCTGCTTGCCCGATCGCACTTCATCGCTGCGGCAGACGCGACCTGCGGTGTCGAGACGACCTTGCCGCCGTACTACCAGCCGCCCCCGTCCATGCGCGGGCTCTCCATGCCCCAGGGACAGATTCTCGACCGGTCCCTCTCGGAACTCCGCAGCTGGGGGTACGCCTGGGTTGTGGTCCATCGTGAGAGATGTCGGACCCCCGTCTCGGCCATCCAGGCCCTGGATCGCGCACTCGGTCCGGGAACACACCACGCGTCGGGTGATGTCACCTGGGCGCTGCAAGCGGCCCTGTCCCACGCCAGAGACTCAGAGGGCGCCCACCAGTGAAGGGCATGCGACGAACGGGTTCGCGGCGCCCTGCTCCTCCGCGATTCGGAGGGTGCGCTGCTGTTCGGCGCGGGTCGGTGGGTCGGCTTCATGCCATGCCCGGAAGATGGCGAGTCGATCCGCGTCGAGCTGCGCGGCCACCGAGACGTCGTCGCGGTACCGGACGGAGAAGTACAGGACCGCACGCGCGATGTCGCCCTTGACGGCGTCACGAGGCTCGAAGACGGCTTGTCCGAGGTCATCTTCGCCCAGGGTTGATCCCCCTTCGGACCAGGACGCGGCCTGGGTCACCAGACCGAAGGGTGCATTGCCCCGGCGGACGTTGGCCTCCGCGGCGGAGACGAACAGGTGGTGGAGATCGCATTCGCGCGGCTCGATGTCGGCGCCGTCACTCCGCGGCCAGGCATGCTCGGTGTTGACGTCGTCCCAGTCGGGGACAGCCTGGCCGATCTCGAATCCCCGCCCGGTGTAGATGCCCTCCACCATGCCCTCGTCGTTGTCGAGGACCAGGAAGAGGAAGGTCCGGGCTGCTGGGTAGTCCTGGCAGGAGCCAGACGCGAACCCCGGGGCCAGGAGCGCTTCCAGCTGGCCGGCCCCCGTCACGGAGTCTGCAGCCGGCCACAGACCGGCCGTGTCGCACGCGGCACAATCGAGCGTTCCATCGCCATCGGAATCGATCTCGCCCGCGTGCGCGGCGCCGTCGCAGTCGTTGTCGATGCCATCGCAGCGCTCCCGCGCGCCGGGGAAGACGGCTGCATCTCCATCATTGCAGTCGCCCTCGTCGGCGGTCACGCCGTCTCCGTCGGCGTCGTCGCGGGTGCTTGGCGGCCCGATTCCATCGGCGTCTCCCCCGGTGTGGTCGGCGTCCGTCGCACCGCAGGCGACGGAGAGCAGGAAGGACGAGTACCGGAGCAGACAACGCATCATCCGGTCCCTATGGCATGGGGATGACCCTGTCCCGAGCAGGACGTGGACGGACGGAGACCCCATGGCGGATGCTCCGATGTCTGCGAGTGCGGACTCGCCCGGTCCCCCAGCGGGGGGTAGGGACGCACAGTCCCCGGGAGCGGCATGCTGCCCTTCGCCCTGCTCGGAGCGGCCCTCGCCGGTCCGCCCACCGACGCTGCTTCCGTTGCGCGCGTTGCCGGTGGCCTGCGCGTGGACGGCGTGCTCGACGAGCCGGCATGGGCGACGGCGATACCGGTCGACGACTTCCAGCGCTACCGGCCGTCGCCGGCCGGGCCCCACGACTCGCGATTGGAGGTCCGCTTCCTCCAGGACGACACCCATCTGTACGTTGGCGTATCCGTCACCGAGGTGGACTACGAGGTCCGAGCGCACATATCGCCGCGGGAGGACGTCAACGTCGATGATCAGGTGGGCATCTACCTGGATCCCATGGGGGAAGCGCGGACGGGCTACATCTTCTACGTCAGCGCACTCGGGGTCCAGCAGGACATCCGGTACGCCTACGGCGACTGGTTCATGTCGTGGAACACGGTCTTCCAGAGCGAAGGACGGGTGACCGACGATGGCTACGAAATCGAGATTGCGATCCCATTCCGCTCGCTTCGCTACCCGCCCGTCGACGGTCCGGGTGGTGCGCCGGTTCAGGACTGGGGCGTGATGGTCACCCGGAAGATTCCGTCAGACGGGACCAAGTATTCCTGGCCGCGCATGCAGCCGCGGCATCCCCGCATGTTTGCCCAACAGGCAAAGCTCATGGGCGTACGCCCCGGACCGGCCGGTGCCGGACTCGAGCTGTTGCCCGTCCTCGCGGGCCGGTTCGCGGCAGACCGGGGAGCGGAGGGCACGGACCCGCTGGCCTGGACGGGGCTGGAGCCCTGGTCGGACAGCATCCGGCCGGGCCTCGATGCCCGCGTCGGTCTCTCTGAGGACATGGGTCTCGCGGCGACGATCAATCCTGATTTCTCGCAGGTTGAAGGCGACATCCGGCAGATCGACCTGAACCAGCGCTTCGCCTTCTTCTACCCGGAGCGACGGCCGTTCTTTCTCGACGGTCTCGACTCCTTCCGCGACACCAATCGCACGCTGTATACGCGCAGCATCGTGGCGCCGGTGGGTGGCGTGAAGGTCTCGGGCCGAACGGAACGGCTCAACATCGGCGCCCTCAGTGCGCTCGACCGGGCACCCCAGGCAAGTGTCCACCAGGATGGAACACCGGGTTTCGATGAAACAGCGCTGGACGGTGCGTGGGCGTCGGATGCCTTCCTGCGGACCCGGCTCGACGTGATGGGCAATGGATTCATCGGGCTCACGGCCGCGGACAAGCGCGTGGTGGCCTCGCCCGCCGACGGTCTCTCGCCGACGGGTGCGCGGTCCGACGTGCTCGGTGCCGATGTCCAGCTCCCGTTCGGAGAGGTGTGGACCGTGGGCGGCTACGGATCCTTCTCCAGTGCCGGCACGGTGGACGACACGCTGGTGGGGGGGGCCTCGGGCGTGGAGGTGGATTGTTCGCCGGCGTTCGGCACCGGCGGTGCGGTGGAGATCTACGACGTCACGCCGGGATACCGCAACGAGATGGGATTCCTCACGCAGTCTGGAATCTCCGCAGGGGAAGGCGAGCTGTTCCAGCGGTATCGGATGCGACGAGACGGCTATACGGGCGCAACGGGGGTGATGGCCGAGGGGTGGGTGGAGCGGGACCAGGACCAGTACCAGGCTGTCGGAGCCACCCAGGACCTCACCCTCACGACGAATCACCGACTCGAAGGCCAGCTGCTGTATCGGGGCTGGGATTTTGAGGGTGCCAGCGTCCGCGGCGCGCAGGCCGAGCTCACCTATGATGCGCTCGTCAACCGTTTCCTGGGCTTCGACATCGGCGCGAACGTCGGGCGAGAGCTGGACTTCGGTTCCTTGCTTCCCGCGACGGCGACCCGCTTCGATGGAGAGCTGAACCTGCGGCCCAGTGTCTCTACGCGGCTCGATCTGTTCTATGCGCAGCAGTGGTTCACGCCCGAGGGCGGATCCCGCGCCCACCTCGAGCGGTTCTACGGGCGCCTCACCTGGCAGCTCACCCGGTTCCTGGGGACGCGGATCATCGGCCAGACCCAGACCGGAACGGACATCGAGGACCCTGCGGTGCAGGGGAGCTTCCTGCTGACCTGGCTGCAGAACCCCGGCACGGAGGCCTATGTCGGGGCGACATGGAACGTGGAGTCAGACGGTCGCGGGCTTACCGAGCAGATGATTTTCGCCAAGTACAGCCACCTGTTCCGGCTGTAGGCAGACCGGGTCGGTACACTGCTGGCAGCCCGGAGCTGGAATGCAGCTGACGCTCACCCGCCTGTCCTGCCCGTCCTGTGGTGCACCCCTGTCCTTCCGGGCTGGCGTGGCCTCGGTCCGATGCCCGTTCTGCGACACGGAGACGCTTCTCGGTGGGCGGTCCGACCTCTCCGAGGTCTCCGTCGAGACGAGGCAGGTTGCACCGTTCGACAGCACGCCGGCGGCCTTCCAGCAGGCGCTCCTGGCCTGGCTCAGCGAGGGCGACTACACGCCGGACGACATTCTCGAGCGGGCGCTTCTGACGGAGCACACCGGGCTGTTCCTGCCGGTATGGCGGCTGTCGGGCGAGCTGCACGCCGACTTCACGGCATCGGCTGGCTATGACAGGAAGGTCGAGAAGATCATCGAGCGGCGTCAGGATGACGGCAGCGTGCGGAGGACCGTTCGCCACGAGACCGTGACGGACTGGCGGCCGTTTCGGGGTGAGGCCACCGCGCCCTACGCGGTGTGGGTCCTCGGCTCCGCCAGCGTCCCCGAGTCGCTGCAGGCCTGGGCCGAAGGTGTCGCGGCGGCGTGTGGCGCGTGGCAGGAACTCACCCCGGAACTCCTCGGGGATCATCTCGTCGAGGAATTCGGTGTGGACGCCGACGCGGCGCTGGCGGGGCGGGGGCGCGCAGGCGTCCAGGCGCTCGCGGAGGCGCGGTGCAAGGAGCGCGTACCCGGGGACCGGATGAAGGACCTCCAGGTCGAGGTGCGGACGCGCGACGAGCGGGCAGAGCCGCACCTGCACCCGTTCTGGTTCGCAGCGTTCGAGTACGGCGGAGAGACGTTCCCCGTCGGCATGAGCGGCCGGGACCTCACGACCGCGACGGGGGAGCGGCCAGTCGATGCCGAACGGAAGGCGCGTGTGGTGGCCCTGGGTCGGCCCTGGAAGGTGTCGATGGCCATCACGGCCGTGGCCACAGTGGTCGGACTGTGCGCCGGGGGCCTGCCCGGGCTGGTCGCCATGGTGGGCGGAGGAATCCTGACAGGGGGGCTCTACTGGACTGCGCACAAGAAGACGAAGGCGATCCTCGAGGCGTCCCGCGCGGTGCGTCAGCAGGTCCTCGCGCGTGTCAGCGGCGGTGATTCGGCAGCCGGGTAGCTCCCCGCGGCGCTGGGCCTCCGCCGCGCGGTCCTGTCGGTGCGGATGGAGAGCGACGGGTCAACGCCGGCGGCGCGGGGTCGCGGGGCCTCTGCCTCGAGTTGCACGCCCGCTCCGGCTCTGGGTCCGCTGGGCCTTCTCCCGGCGCTTCTGGTGGGCGAAGGGTCGCTCACCGGGCAGCAGGATCTCGGGCTCGTGGGCGCGGCGGCGGAACAGGACCAGGGTGCCGCCAATCATCTGCACCACCTCGGCGCCGGTCTCTGCGACGAGCCTGTCCCTCGCCTCGATGACTTCGTCCCGGTCTGCATCGAGGAGCCGGACCTTGATGAGCTCCCGCGCTTCGAGCAGCTCGTCGATGTGGGCGACCACGCCGTCGGTCACGCGCTTGCTGCCAATGCGAGCGATCGGTTCCAACCGGTGGGCGAGCCCGCGAAGGTGGCGCTTGGCGGTGTTGTCGAGGGCCATCCGGGCTCCGTTCCTGGGCGGCGGGGCGTAACCGATGCCCGCTCGGGTCGACGGGTGCGTCCCGAGCGGGATCCGGGCCGGGCCGACCGCCGGGTCCGGATGCTGACGGTTCAGTCGACGTAGCCGATCGCGCGCAGCCCCTCGAGTTCCTCATCGCTGATGTCGTCTCGTTGCACGCTCCGGGCCGTGGGGTCATCAGAGCCCAGCGCCCGGAGGTCCGCCTCGAGTGCGGTGCGGATGCGGGGATGATCCTCCGCGACGTCTGCTCGCTCGTGGGGGTCATCGGTCAGGTTGAACATGCGGACGTCGGTGAGGCGGGTGGCCTCGCCTGCGACCAGCTGCGCCCGCTTCCGTTCGTGGACAGCCGTCGTCAGCTTCCAGGTGATCCCGTCGATGGTCCGGACGACGCCCCAGCGGCCGGTCTCCTGCAAGGCAATGAGACGCTCCTCTGAAGGCGCCGGACCCGTGCCGAGCAGCGCCGGCCCGAAGCTCTCGCCATCCACGGCGGGCAGGGGGTCGAGGCCGGCAAGGTCGGTCAGCGTGGGAGCCAGGTCCACACTCTGGGCAGGGGCGTCGATGCGCGTGCCCGGTGCGACCCTGCCCGGTGCCCAGACGATCCATGGCACCCGCATGATCTCCTCCCACAGGAAGTTGCTGTGGCCCAGGTAGTCATGCTCCGAGAAGGCTTCGCCATGGTCGGAGGTGATCACCATCACGGTTTCACGCTGCGACGTCCGTGCCACGTCCCACAGCTCTGCGACCCGTGCGTCGACGTGGTGGATGCCCCCCTCGTAGAGTTCGCGGAGCGTCCGGAGCTTGTTTGGCGGGATGTTCTTGTCGCGCCGGTGTTTGCGGATGTAGTGCACGGTCCGGCGGGGCTTGATGGTGGGGGCTGCGGTCAGGAACTGCGACCGATGCGGCTCTGGTGGGGTGTAGGGCGCATGGACGTCGAACAGGTGGACGAAGCCCAGCCAGGGTCCGCCGCCCGCCATCTGGTCCAGTGCGTCTGCCAGCGCCTGATTGCCGCGTGCGACGACCGCTCCCTCCCCGTGCAGCATCCAATCCTCGAATCCTTGAGAGAAGCCCGACTCTCGTACGAACTTCAATGACGTCGCGACGGCCCACGTTCGGTAGCCGTGTGCACGAAAGTGTTCGGCAAAGGTCTGCTCGGAAGATGGCAGGCGCTGCTCGTGGGTGAACTTCCCGTGCGTGCTTGAGTAGCGGCCTGTGAACAGCGCGGCGTGCGTCCCGTCCGTCTGGGGTGCGTGCGACCAGGTGCGCGACATCCACCCGCCCTCTGCTGCGATCGCGGAGAGGGTGGGCGCGGTGTTCCGCCCATGGCCGTAGAGCGGGAGGCGGTCCGACCGGAGCGTATCGAGGGAGATCACCAGAACGTTGGGGGCATCGGCGTTCGTCAGCTCGCCGCGGCCGGCGGCACCCAGCCACTCCGGCCCGGAGCTGCACCCGACAAGGACGGAAAGGAGGATGGAGCGGTGCGACACGGTGGCCCTCGGTGCGTCGTGACAGGTGGGGTATGAGGCTGCGCCGCGCCGAGCCACCTGGAGCCGGCATGGGCGACTGGAAAGCACGGACGAGAATGGGGTCCTGCGGTTCTGGACCCCGGAGGACGGCGCCGCGTGCCGCCGCCGTCCTCCCGCTGCCGCGACCCCGTTAGACGGCGCGCGTCGCAGGAGACCGCATGACGCCCATCCCGAATGTACTCGCCGCCCGCTACGCCAGCGAAGCCATGCGGAGGATCTGGTCTCCAGAGAACAAGGTCGTGCTCGAACGTCGTCTCTGGGTGGCCGTGCTCCGCGCCCAGCGGGATCTGGGCGTGCCGATGCCTGCCGATGTGATCGACGCCCATGAGGCCGTCGTCGACCAGGTCGATCTCCGGGACATCGCGGCACGGGAGAAGGTCACGCGCCACGATGTGAAGGCACGGATCGAGGCCTTCTGCGCCCTGGCTGGATACGAGCATATCCACAAGGGGATGACGTCCAGGGATCTGACCGAAAACGTCGAACAGCTGCAGATCCGGCTTGGGCTCTCACTCGTCCACGAACGTTGCATCACCACGCTCGTCCGTCTGGCAGAGCTGGCGGGGAGCCACGCAGAGACGGTCATGGCGGGCCGCTCCCACAATGTTGCCGCGCAGGCCACGACGCTCGGAAAGCGGTTCGCCAACGCCGGAGAGGAGCTGCTGCAGGCCACGCGACGTCTCCAAGGACT
>JAYYRS010000155.1:0-8388 GCA_036126975.1 Myxococcota bacterium | reverse complement strand
GCGTGCTGCTCTACGAGGTCAGCACGGGGGCGCGACCATTCGAGGGAGACGACCACGGTCAGATCTTCGCGGCAGCCCGCTCCGGCCGCTACCGGCCCCCTGGTGAACGCGTCCCTGCACTCCCGTCCGATCTTCAGGACCTCATCATCCGCTGCATGGCACCGGATCGGAACGGGAGGCCTGACTCATGCGCGGAGCTTCTCTCCGTGCTGCGGAGCATCGCGGCATCGGAGGGTCCGCAAGACAGGCCGCTGTGGACTCCGCCGCCCCTGGAGAGAGGACAGCCGTCGGCACCCCCAGCGGATCAACACCCCGACACCCTCGCCTCCCTGGTTTCGCATGGAGACGGGCCGGCCCACGGCAACATGGCCGAACAGGTCCCAGCAGCGCAGACCCTGGCGAACTGGGGACGCAACGACCCCACCCCCAGGGTGGAGCAGCTCCCCCCTTGGCCTGCGGGATTCGGCACGCGGAGGGAGGATGCCGAGCCGCCCCAGCCGGCCCCGCCACCCAACGTGCCTCCCGAGACGCCGCCGGTCGCCGCGCGCCGGGGCGCGCCCGGAGGGGATGCCCGCCAGGAGCCGACACCCCGGGTCTGGCGCCGTGGCGGCGGGTGGCGGGCCGGTCTGCTCCTCCTGCCGCTGCTTGCTGCGACCCTTTCGTGGACCGGAAATGCCGACGCGCGGCTGACGTGGTGGATCCTCGACGCCTACCGAGCCCCTGTCGTCGCGGACGACGTCGGGCTGATCGCCATCTCGGTGGATGACCCCATCGCGCTCCGTCCAGACTACCCGGGGATGCTTCGGGCGTTGCGCGACGCGGGCGTCCGTGCCGTCGTATTCGACGTGGCCCTCACCCGACCGAGCCCGCATGACGCTGCCATCGCCGAGGCCATCGACGAGCTCGACGACGCGGGGGTCCCGGTCGTCTTCCCGATCCGTTTCTCCGGCTCGGACGCCGAGCCGCCCGCGAGTCCGGAAATCCGCGAGGCCGCGACCCTGGGCCTCGTAGAATCGTCCCGCGGCTCTGGTGCTGGGCTGGTCTACCAGCTCGAGTCTCGGCGCTTCCTTCCCGACAGCGCGACCGTATGGCACCTCGCACTCCATGGTGCAGCAGCTGCCCAGGGCCTTGGACCGGACGAGATCGCCGTCGAGGGCGATGACCTGCAGGTCGGTGAACACCGAGTCCCCGCGCCCGGCAGGCTGCTGTGGCTCACCCCGACCACAGCGCCGCGGTACGTTCCCCACGACGCGCCGGACCGCTTCCCCGAGCTCGAGGGGCGGGTGGCATTCGTCGGGGCACACGGACGGAATCGCGACGAGTTCCTCACGCCGGCAGGGATCCGCTACGGGGTGGAGATCATCGCAATGATGACCCAGGCGATCCTGTCGGAGGCGATTCCGCGCCGGCTCGGCACGGGCGCGGACGTGCTCGCCGCATCGCTGGCGGGCCTCATGAGCCTGGTCGCCGGCGGCCAGCGGAAGTGGTTGGGCTGGATGGTGGCGCTCGGCCTCATGAGCGTTGCCGTGGCGGCATGCATCTCCGGTATCCTCGTGGCACTGGTGCCCCTGGTCTCGGCGGCGCTGATTGGTGCATGGGCGGGCCAGGGAGGGCGTCCAAGATGACACGGACATGGCGCCAGGTCGTTTCGACACTCGTCTTTGTGGTCGCTGCGTCCGCTGCGCGACCCGCCCAGGCCCAGGACGTCGCTCTGGCGCTGGTGGAGAGGCTTCACGAGGTCGATGCGACCGGGCGCTATCGCAGCGTGGAGACATCGACCCGCGCGATCCGGACGCGGGATGGCGAAGCCGCGCCCCTCGATATCGGAATGGAATTGCGGGTCGGCGATGTCATCGAGGTCGACGCCGCCCGGGTGCAGCTGCGATACCCAACGGCCGAACGGCTCCTGATTGTGGAGCGGTCACGGGTGACCCTCACCGGCGAGCGGACGATCTCCCAGTCCCTGGGCCAGGTCTATTACCGGCTGCGAGACGCATTCCGGGTCCAATACGGAACCGTCGAGACAGTGGTCGAGGGAACGCGTTTCGTCGTCATTGGCACCCAGGACTCCGACATGGTCCAGGTCCGCGTGGATGAAGGGCGGGTGCGGGTCTCGAATGTGGACGCCAGCGTCATGGTGACGCGGGGAGAGACCGTCTCCATGCCCCGTGCCGGCGGCGAAGTCCCGGCGCCCGTGCGCGGCCGGCTGGGCCGACCCGAAGCGTGGCAGGCCTTCGCCGGCGGCCGTCCCCGATTCATCGTGCAGGGTCTCCTGACCGGCAGCGCACTGGCGCCAATCGGGGAGGAGACCCCCAGCGTGGCGGGCGTTGTTGGCGCGGGCGGACTTCGGCTGACGGCGGGCATCGGTCTCGGGCGGCTGTTCCGTCTCACCACGGCGACCGGGATCGGACTGCATGGCCCCCAGCGGCTGCGCGTACCGCAGGAACTCAGCCTGGGCGTCGCACTGCCTGGGGTCCCCCTTGCTTTCGGGGGAGGACCCGAGCTGACCTGGGAGCGCTGCGTCAAGGCCTGCGGCGGTCGCTACGAGGCACTCCACCTGGGCGGCACGGGGTGGGTGCAGGGCACCATGAACCTCGGGCCGCGGTTCGGCCTCGTGGGCGAGGGGCGGATCTCGGTCGGAGATGTGGTCCGGGGATCGGCAGGGGTCGGCGTCGAGGTCGCCATGTGATCCGCCGGGCGGCCGTGGGTCCGCGCGGCCGCGGCTGCCCCGCGCCGTCGGGTCCGGTCACTCTCTCCGCCGCCGCCGCGCCCATGCGCCGGACATCAACACCAGCACGCCGAGGAGGCCCGCGCCCTTGCCGCCGCAGGCCATGCCACCGCCACCGCCGAAGTCACCGGAGATGGCATCCCCGAGGCCACCGGTGTCGAGGCCGGGGTCCGCCTCCTCCGGCACGAGCGGATCGGTACCATCGCGGACTTCGTCACAGTCGGAGATCCCATCTCCATCGGTGTCCTCAACGAGCGGGTTGGTGCCGTGCTCCAGCACCTCCTCCCCATCCGTCAGACAGTCGTCGTCGGTATCGGCATCGTTCGCATCGGTGCCATGCTCCAGCACCTCCTCACCGTCCGTGAGCGCATCCTCATCGGTGTCGGCGTCCAGCGGATCCGTCTCGTATTCCAACACCTCCTCGCCGTCCGTCAGGCCGTCCTCGTCGCTGTCGGCGGCCAGCGGGTCCGTCTCGGTTCCCAGCAGCTCATCGCCATCGTCCAGCCCGTCCCCATCGGTGTCGGCTTCCTCGGGATCGGTCCCGGTGATGTTGTCCTCGGTCCAGTCGGACAAGCCGTCGCCATCGGTGTCGAGGGCATCGTCCGAGGGATCATGCGGGTCGGTGCCATCGTGCAGGACCTCTGCACCATCGGAGATTCCACCGCCATCGGTGTCCGCATCCAGCGGATCCGTCTCGTACGTGTCGATCTCCTCGGCATCGGTCAGGCCATCATCGTCCGTGTCGGCATCGAGCGGGTCCGTCCCGTACACATCTCGTTCGAGGTCGGTTTCGATGCCGTCGTCGTCATCATCGGTATCCAGGTAGTCGTCCACCCCATCCCCGTCCGTATCCCCCAGGGGAAGCTCGTCTGCGGTCGGAACGCCGTCGTCATCATCATCTGAATCGACATAGTCGGCCATTCCATCGCCGTCCGTGTCGCCCTGTTCGCGCTCGTCAGCGGTTGGGATGCCGTCTCCGTCATCGTCGGTGTCGAGGTAGTCCTCCACCCCATCCCCATCCGTGTCGCCCTCGCCCAGCTCCTCGCTGGTCGCTACACCATCGCCGTCGTCATCCGGGTCCAGGGCATCACTCACCCCGTCTCCGTCGGTGTCACCCGATTCATCGGACGTGGCGATCCCGTCTCCGTCGTCATCGGTGTCGAGGTAGTCCGCGACCCCGTCCCCGTCCGTATCGCCCGACTCGTCGACCGTCGCCACGCCATCGCCGTCATCGTCGGCGTCCAGGTAGTCGTCGATGCCGTCGCCGTCGCTATCGCCCAGCGGCAGCTCGGCCGGGGTGTCCACGCCGTCGCCATCGTCATCGGTGTCGAGGTAGTCCTCCACCCCGTCCCCGTCCGTATCGCCTTCCAGGGACTCGACGTCGGTGGAGACCCCGTCGCCATCGTCATCGGTATCCAGGTAGTCTTCCGTGCCGTCGCCGTCCGTGTCGCCCTCCAGGACCTCGATGCTGGTGGAGACCCCATCGCCATCGTCGTCGGCGTCCAGGTAGTCGTCGACACCATCACCATCCGTGTCTCCGAGCCCGACCTCATCGACCGTGTCGACGCCGTCGCCGTCATCGTCGACGTCCAGGTAGTCTTCCGCGCCGTCGCCGTCCGTATCGCCCTCCAGGACCTCGATGTCGGTGGAAACCCCGTCGCCATCGTCATCGGCGTCCAGGTAGTCCTCCGTGCCGTCGCCATCTGTATCGCCCTCCAGGACCTCGATGCTGGTGGAGACCCCATCGCCATCGTCATCGGCGTCCAGGTAGTCATCGACACCATCGCCATCCGTGTCTCCGAGCCCGACCTCATCGATCGTGTCGACGCCGTCGCCGTCATCGTCGACGTCCAGGTAGTCGGCCGTGCCATCGCCATCCGTGTCTCCCACAACGCGTTCGGTCGACGTGTCCAGCCCATCACCGTCATCGTCGGTGTCGAGGTAGTCATCGACACCATCGCCGTCCGTGTCTCCGAGCCCGACCTCATCGATCGTGTCGACGCCGTCGCCGTCATCGTCGACGTCCAGATAGTCGGCCGTGCCATCGCCATCCGAGTCGCCCTTGAGGAGCTCTGCGGCCGTGTCGACACCATCCCCGTCATCATCCGCATCGATGGCATCAATGACACCATCGCCGTCGCTGTCCGTTGGAGCCTCCGGGTCACCCACCTCCGCGTAGTCATCGAGTCCATCGCCATCCGAGTCGGCGCTGGTGTAGTCCGTGCCCAGTGCGTCCTCGGTCGCGTCCGTCAGCCCATCGCCATCGGTATCAAGCTCACCGCAGATGCTGACGCCCACGGGGTCCACGAGTTCGTACTCGATGTCGGACTGGCTGTAGTTGTAGAAACCGAAGTTGCCGCAGTCGAACGTACCCGTCTCGCTGAACTCCAGCGTGCCATCGATCTCGATGTCGAGGCGGGTCGGGTTGCACTCGAAACGGACCTCGTAGGTCTGGTGGTCGCTCCAGCCGGTCGAGCCGAACCGGCTGCCAGAGGCCAGCTCCGAGACCGCGCCCTCATGGCACCACATGTCGCGGCCACCCACGACGCCCGAAACACGGGACAGCCGTGTCCCGCTGGCGCCGCCGCCATCGGCCCCACTGCTGCAGCCATTGTCCTGATCGCCCTGCTTCCAGTCGAACAGGAGCCAGTCCCCGCTGCTGCTGGTGTTCTCGCCGGTCTCGTAGCCGAGCACGAAACCGATGAAGTCATCATCGCCGGTCGTGTTCACCGTCAGGTCGACCGAGATCTCGGTGCCCGTCGCCGGGAGATTCGACATGTAGACCGCCGCATCCGCGTTCAGCGACTGCGTCACCGTCAGGCGGTCGCTGCTGAGCGACCAGCTCGGCGAAGGATGTCCGTCATCCGAGACGACCTCCGCGAAGTCGAGCTCGAAAGTGGCATCCACGCATTCCCAGCCGAACTCTTCCTGGCAGCTTGCGTCGCAGCCATCGCCTGCGGTCGCGTTGCCGTCATCGCAGGTCTCACCGGAGTCCAGTACACCGTCTCCGCAGACGCCGGCGAGGGCCGCGCGAGGAGCGAGGCCCACCAGCGCAGCGAGACCTGACGCACAGAAAGCAACAACAGGAACGTAGCGCTGTTGGGTCATGACACCCCTCCGGATGCAACGTCGTGGACCTGCCACACTACCAGACCGATCCCAGCGCGGGCGAGCCGGTGTCCACCATGGCCCCGGCAGATCGCCACAGGGATCCGCACCCTGGCGCCCAGCGACGGACCCACCATGGCTCCGGACGTTACCGGCGTCGCGATGCCCCTGCCGCGCCTCGCCCTGTTCCATGGCCGACTCGGAGACAGTCGACTCGCCGAGGTCGAAGCCTGCGCCCCCGACCTGGCCGAGTGGCGCTGGGACCCGGCGGTCTTCGCCACCCACGGTGGCGACGTCGGTCCGTCCATCGTGCAGCCACTGGCGGCCGAAGCTGGCGATGCACAGCTCGCGGCGGCAGCCGCAAGGGCGGTCAGCTGTCGGGGCGCATTCGAGGTGTGGGGGACCGGGCAGACGGTCGAGGCCTGCGCCGCTGCCACCGAGGCGGTATCCGTCGACCACATCCGTGCCCGCATCACCGGCGCATGGCGCATCGAGTCCGTGGTTCTCGGGGCACGACGAAGCGAAGACGGCAGGGACCTCGGAATGCGCGTCGCGCACCTTGGGCACGTGCTCGACGCACTCGCAGACCGACCGGTCCGACTGCGCGGCCCCGCGCAGGAACTCTGGCTGGTCGAAGACCACCGGACGCACCGCGACGGAAGCGCACTGCCGGGTTCTCCGCCACGGTTCCTGCTCCTCCTGCGGTTGCCCACCGAGACACCCGACTCCCATGCGCTCCTGCGCAGGCTGGATCTCCGCAGGCGACCCTTCCTGAGCACCACGACGCTTCGGGTCGACCGATCGCTGCTGCTCTGCAACCTCGGCCTCGCGGGAGCAGGACCGAACGCGACGCTTCTGGACCCCTACTGCGGCTCTGGGAGCCTCCTGCTGGCGGGAGCGGCGCTGGGCGCTGCCACCGTTGGCGCGGACATCAACTGGCGGATGGTGTCGGACAATCGCTGGCCGCTCGGCATCCGTCCCACCGCAGACCGACCCCAGCGCGGCATCGAACGGGTCCGCATGCGGGACAACTTCACGGAGGCCGGCCTTCCGGAGCCGAAGGCCCTGCTGGCACTCGACATGGCCGCTGCGGATGCAGCGGCGCAACTGCTCGAGGCAAACGGGGGACACCGCTACGACGCCGTCGTCACCGATCCCCCCTATGGACGTCGGGAATTCCAGCGGGGCGAGGCCGGCTGGGACGGTGCGCTGACCTTCAAGGTGCACGAAGCGGCGCTGGGCGGCACGCTCGACCGGCTCATGGCACTGGCAAGCGCAGTTCTGCGCCCAGGTGGACGCCTCGTCTTCCTCACGCCTGTGCGGTCGCCCCGCGACCCCAGCAAGCCGACCGAGGCCATCCTCCGAGCAGGCCTGTCCGCGGGAGGACGAGGACACGGCCTCACGCTGCTGCACACCGGCGTAGAGGTCATCCACGGCGGCCTCCATCGAGCCGCCGTGGTCATGGGGCACGGTCCCGACGACCCGTCCCGCCACCCGGCGGTCCGGACCATGCCCGGGTGAGGCGAAGCACGGTCAGGGCCGTTCGATGAGAAGCCGTTCTGCCAAAAGTTCATCCACGGTCTCCGCGTCTTCTCCTGGCGCGCAGCCCAGCCGCCGCGCGTGGGCCAGCGTCGCGGCGCGCGTCCGCGGTGTCGTCATGAATGACAGCAGCGTCACAAGCGACGCCGATGCTCCCCCCACCTGGACTTGACCCGCAGAATCCTTCTCCAGCAGCAGGGCATCCTGCCCCTCCCCGTCCACAGGTCGAGGCGCGCGGGTCCGCCTGCGGGCGAGCGTCGCTACCGGATCGTGCCCCAGGGCCTTCCGTTCATCGACATAGAAGTCGAGCACACCGGCCGGGAGGAACAGGGGTTCGACACCCGGCTTCGTCACCAGCCCCGGACCGGCGGGTCGCTGCTCCCTCCGTGCGACGGCGATGGCGCGCTCCAACCGCACGACGGAGCCGCCACGTGCCTGGGCCCAGGAACCGAAGTCCAACGCCAGGCTGCCGCGTCGGGACAATACGCGTCCGAAGGCATCCGACGAAAAAAACGAATCGACAGCCGCGATCCCGAGCACCGCCGTCGTGACCGGGTACTCCTCGATGAGCGCCTGCACGGAGCGACTCCGCCGGTAGCGGTCCGTGGACCATGCTCGCCGGTCGATCGCCCGCAGCAGCGCCAGCTCCTCCGCATCCAGCCCCGGTGCTCCCCCCGCGTGGATCTGCGCAACGAAGCCGGGGTCGTAGAGCATCCGCACCATGGCATGCCGCAGGACAGCGACGTTGCGACTCACGGCTGCTGCCCGAGCACCGGTGAATTCGCGAGGCGTCGCTGGACCTCGCTGAACAGGGGCAGCACCGCGTCCAGCGGATTGCGCTCGCACTCCACGACCACCGCCTTGAGATTCGGTGCGTGGGAGGCGACATGCTCGACGATCCGCCATGTGTCATCGAGAACTTCTGTGCCGTGGTCATCCTCTACCCACCGGAAACCCTGATGGTCGGCGGCCGATCCGCCCGCCACATGGATCTCCACGAGTCGATCCAGCGG
>JAYYRS010000154.1:0-6847 GCA_036126975.1 Myxococcota bacterium | reverse complement strand
CGGGTCATCGAGGAGACCGCTTCTGCGCCGGGTTTTGGCGCGCTGATCGGGAAGACACCGGTGATGCAGCAGCTGTTCGGCCAGCTCCGGCGCATGGCGGGCCACCACTACACCGTGCTCGTCATCGGGCCCAGTGGGACCGGAAAGGAGCTGATCGCGCAGGGAATCCATGCGCACTCCGCGCGCGCCGAGGGGTCCTTCGTGGCGCTGAACTGCGGAGCGATCTCGGACGCACTCTTCGAGTCCGAGTTGTTCGGGCACGAGAAGGGGGCCTTCACCGGAGCGGACCGACGGCGCGATGGGGCGTTCCACGAAGCAGACGGCGGGACATTGTTTCTCGACGAGGTGGGAGAGCTTCCCGAGGCTGCACAGGCGAAGCTGCTGCGGGCCCTGGAGACCGGTGAGGTTCGACGGGTCGGCAGCACGAAGGTGTCCACGCCCGACGTCCGCATCGTGGCGGCGACCAATCGCGACCTCGCCCAGGAGGTGGCCGAAGGTCGCTTCCGGGAGGACCTGTTCTTCCGCCTCGCGGTGCTGTCCGTGAAGGTGCCTCCCTTGCGCGAGCGGCTCGACGACCTCGCTCCGCTGTGTGGGCATCTCTGTGGTGCGCTGGATCCCTCGGCGCATGTCACCGAGGAGGCGATGGCCCTGCTTCGGAGACATGCCTGGCCCGGCAACGTACGAGAGTTGCGGAACGTCCTGACCCGTGCCTATGTGCTTGGCGGACCGCGAATCGGCAAGACCGCCCTCAGCTTCCACAGGATTCCGACGCCGTCGCTGTCGTCCACGGCTGCGCCCGTCATCGCGGACGTTGGGGGCGGTCTGGACGGGCAGGAGCGGGCATTCCTGCAGTCGGTCCTTGCCCGCAACGGGGACAACCGCAGCGCTGCTGCGCGGGAGCTGGGCATCGCCCGTTCGACCCTGCATTACAAGATGCGCCGGTTGGGGCTGACATGAGCACGGACCCGCAGGGGCCAGCAGGCGGTGGTCCGGTCGATGAGGTGGGAGTGGACCTGGGGCCGGACGAGGCCCGGGGCCTGCTCGATGGCTGGACGGCCACCGGGGGAACGGGTGACCGGACAGGAGAGCGGACCGGTGCCCTGGGAACCGATCGAGACGCTGCGCACGCTCGGCTGGCGGCTCTTGCCGAGGCCGGGTCGCTGCTCAGGAAGGTCCGTCTTCCACAGCATGGATCGAAGGCGGAGTGGCTGCTCCGTGCATCGCCGGACCCCTTGCCCCTGGCGGATGGGCTTCCGCCTCCTCCGACCCCCCTCCCGGCAACCGGCGGCGGTGCATGGACCCCAGGTGCCATCTCGCAGCGTCCGTTCTGGTCCACGGTCGGACCCGATCCGGAGGGGCGACCCACGGATTCGGGCGATTCCCATCACGAGGAGCGGACCGAGACGTTCGCAGAGCAAACCGACACGCTGGGCGGTGCAGGCCGGACCCATCCGGGTGTCGTGCGCCCGACCGAGGCGGTCGTCAGTGGACCGCCGGGGCGAATGATCCGCCGTCACGCGGGTGCATTTCGTGCGGGACCATCCCGCCCCGCCGCCTGGCTGCTCCCAGCGCTCGGCATCCTGCTGCTTGCGCTGGTCGGCGCAGTTGCCCTGCTGGTGCTCGGTCGCTGACGTCTCCGCGGGGTCAGCGCGTGCGCTTCGGGCCCTTCCGTGGGCCTCGGGAACGGGAGCGGCTGCCCTCCCGGCGGAGCCCCCGGGAGCGCTGGGACTGGTCCGCGGCCACCGGAGCGGGGCGCGTGTCGACCGCGTAGTTCTCGTGCACCTCTGCGCGGAAGGCGGAGAAGGTCCCCTGGACGATGCTCTCGCGCATGCTCTCCATGAAACGAGCGTACCAGTGGAGGTTGTGAACGGTAGCGAGCACCGCGCCGAGGATGTCGTCGATCCGGAAGAGGTGGTTCAGATAGGCCCGCGTGTGGTTCTTGCAGACGTAGCAGTCGCAGCGTGTGTCGGGCGGGTAGTAGTCGTTGCGGTACCGGCGGTCGGTCATTCGCATCCGACCCTTCCAGGTGTAGAACATGCCGCTGCGGGCGTGGCGGGTGGGGATGACACAGTCGAACATGTCGATGCCGCGTGCGACGCCCTCGACGAGGTCGAGCGGGCGCCCCACGCCCATCAGGTACCGGGGACGGTCGTGCGGCATGTGCTGGACGGTCCAGTCGAGCACCTCACACATGATCTCGTGGCCTTCACCCACGCTCAGACCACCGACGGCGTAGCCGTCGAAGCCGATCTGCTTGATCTGTTCGGCGGAGCGATGTCGGAGATCCGGCCAGAATCCGCCCTGGACGATGCCGAACAGTGCCTGGTCGTCGCGTGTGTGGGCCTCCTTCGAGCGTGCCTCCCAACGGGCCGTGCGGTCCACCGATCGTGTTGCGGCCTCCTTGTCGGTTCCGAAGGCGAGGCACTCGTCGAAGACCATCGCGATGTCCGCGCCGAGCGCCTGCTGGATCTCCATGCTGCGCTCGGGTGACAGGAACGTCTTCTTTCCGTCCACCTCGTAGGCGAAGGTCACCCCATCTTCGGTGACGCTGCTCTTCTTGAGGCTGAACACCTGGAAGCCACCGGAGTCGGTGAGCACGGGCAGGTGGGTGCCCATCATCTTGTGTATGCCGCCGTGCTTCTCGACGATCTTTTCTCCGGGCCGCTGGGACAGATGGTACGTGTTGGCGAGAATGATGCTTGTGGGTGTGTCATGCAGCATCGGGGCCGCGAGTCCGCGGATCGCACCCTGTGTGCCGACCGGCATGAACACGGGGGTTCGGACCTCACCATGGGGGAGCTGCAGCGTCGTGGCGCGTGCGGCCGTGCCGCCGGCGTCGGTCGCGTCGACCTGGAAGGGGAAGCGGTTCATGGACGCGCCGTATCGTTCCGATGCTGTGGGCGCTCCCGTTGCCTCGGACGAGGCGCTGATCTAGAATGGAGCGACGCCGAGCCGGTGCAATCCGCCCCGGGGGCCCGACGCCTCCGGCGCGCCCGCGAGAATCCAGAGCCCCAGAGCCCATGGCCAGCTCCAGCAACCGCCCCGCACCGTTCCCGCCAGGGACTCCGCTCTCCGAGCACTACGCGGTTGAGGGGCTCGTGCGCCTGTCCGAGGGCCGGATGTTCTATCTGGCCAACGACGAACGGCCGGATCGGCCCCGACGTTTCTGCTGGGAGTGTGGCAACGACGACACGCCGCGGTCCCAGCCCCACTGCGTGTCGTGCGGAGCAGAGCTGGGAGTGCGCCGGTTCCTCGTATCGGTCCGCTGGGATCGGGACGGGTTCGGACCATTTGTTGACTACTTCGAGAAGCGGCTCGAGCATCCAGGCTTCGCGTCACCCGTCGACATGTTCTTCCAGGGTCCCGTTCTCTGCACCGTGACGCCCTGGAACGGAGAGGGCCTGCTCCTCGACGAGGGCTCTCCCCTCGCACCGGACCAGGTCCTCGACATGGCCCAGCGCGCGACCGGAATGCTGGCCTACCTCCACACCCAGGGCGTTCGCTTGTCCCGGCTGATGCGGGCCAACTTCCTGGTTCGGGAGGGAGACCGGTTCCTGCTGTTCGACCCCGACATCGCCGAGGTCTGCGATGGTCCAGTGCCAGAGGACCGCAGGGGGTCCGAGATCCGGTGGCTCGGCGACCTGCTCCGTCGCTTCACACCTGTGTCCTGCGTGCCACTCCACGACTTCTTCGTGCGGACGGAGGAGGGGAGATACGGGTCGCCCGCGGCGTTTGGGAAGGCGCTCTTCGAGCAGTTCGGCGAGCCGCCCGCAGAGGACGCCCGGCTGTCGGGTGCCATGAGCGATGTCGGCCTGGTGCGTTCCCTGAACGAGGACAACTGGGGCTGGCTCCATCTCGGCCGCGGTGTGGACCTCTTCGTGTGCGCAGACGGCATGGGGGGCCACGACAAGGGGGAGGTCGCCTCGCAGATGGCGGTCGACACCATCTGCCGCGAGGCCCGGGAGCGACTGGCCCAGCTTGAGCCCATCACGGCGGAGGGGCTCGAGACCTTGTTGGAGGAGAGCTTCCAACGCGGGAACAACGGCATCAAGGAGCACTCCGAGCGGCTGCGGAACGACATGGGGACCACCATGGTGGCATCGCTGGTGTGGGAGAAACGCCTCGCGTTCGTCGCCAACGTCGGGGATTCTCGCGGCTACCTCCTGCGAGATGCGGTCCTCCACCAGGTGACCCGCGACCACTCCCTTGTGTCCCGCATGGTCGAACAGGGCCGAATCACCCGGGAGGAGGCACGGACCCACCCCCACAGCAACATCCTGCTGCGGACCGTGGGTACCGAGCGCGACGTGGACATCGACATCTTCAGCGTGGACCTGGAGGAGGGCGACCAGATACTGCTCTGCTCGGACGGACTGTGGGGCGAGGTCGAGGACGAGGACATCGAAGCCATCCTGAACCATTACGACAGCCCGCGCATCGCCTGCCGGGAACTGGTCCGGGCGGCCCACCATGGCGGCGGCAAGGACAACGTCACGATCGTCCTCTTCGGGGTGTAGCCGACGGGGGCTGCGCGGAGGCTACCGGCCGATCAGTGGCTCCAGCTCGCCCTGCAGCTCGGCCTCCAGTCCGTCGCCCCGGGGCTGGCCAATCGCGAACACGTAGCCATCCCGGTCGACCACCACGGTGAGGGGCAGTTTCTCGATCCCGTACCGGCCGCGCACGACCTGGTGGTTGTCGCGGAGGACCGGGAAGCCGAGTTTCTGGCTCTCGAGCCAGGTCGAGAGGCCGCCCATGTCGCCCGCGTCGGTGCTGATGCCCAGTACCTGCACGCCCCGGCTGCCGAAACGTCGCTGGACCCGGTCGAGAGAAACGAGTTCCTGACCGCCATTCTCGCGATCGAAGAAGTGCAGGACCACGGCGCGTGACTTGCGGGGAGGATCCATCCCGACAAAGTCGGAGAGGCCCACCTGGGAGCGGCCCACAGCGTCCATCGCAGCATCCTCGTTGATGGCCGGCAGGCTGAAGAGCAGTGCGTGCAGACCAACCGAGATGGGCGCGGGCGAGGCCGCCAGGGCTGCAGCGAGCAGGAGCGGGAGCGCGGGCATCGGGTCTCCAGACGGGGCGTCGCGCCCAGGTGCCGGTCACCTTAAGGGCGCTTGCCATGGCAATCAAGCGGCCCATCCCAGTGTCCACGGGCGTGCGTCGGCTCTGCGAAGCCGTTCGTGCAGCGGGAGGGCGTGCACTGGTGGTGGGTGGCACCGTCCGGGACGCGGTGCTCGGACGGGCTGCTTCGGACATTGATCTCGAGGTCCATGGACTCGAGCGGGCGCATCTCCATGCCTTGCTGCAGGAATGGGGGCCGGTCTCCGAGGTGGGGCGGTCCTTTGGTGTCTGGAAGCTGCGGGTCGATGGCCGCGAGCTCGACGTCGCCATGCCGCGCGCGGTCGAGGGTGGAGAGGGGGCGCCACACATCGGCGTGGCAGCCGCGGCGCGGCGACGCGACCTCACGATCAATGCGATGGCCTGGGACCCCCTCCAGGCGGTCCTCGTCGACCCGCTGGGCGGAGTCGTGGATTGCCAGGACCAGCGGCTCCGCGCTGCCGACCCGATGCGCTTCGGCGATGACCCCCTGCGGGCATGGCGGGTGGCGCGGTTTGCATCGACGCTCGGGTTCACCCCGGACGCCCGGCTCGTGGAAATCGCGCGGGGACTGGATGTCGCCTCGCTGCCGCCGGAGCGGGTGCGTGCGGAACTCGCCAAGCTGCTGCTCGGGGACGGGTCGCCGGCGCTCGGCTGGCAGGTCGCGGTGGAGGTCGGTGTGGCAACGTCCTGGCTTCCCGCGGTCGGCCTGGATGCCTGCCTCGCGCTGGAGCGGGCGGCGGAGCGGCGCGCCCGGGTCGGGCGACACCCGCGAGCACTGGCGCTGATGCTGACGGTGTTGCTGGGTCGTGTGGGGGAGGCTGCTGCTGCGGCGGTGCTGGATGGCCTCGGCATCACACGCCTCGGGCGCTATCCCCTGCGAGATCAGGTGCTCGCCGGGGTCGGAATGGCAGAGGTGCTTTCGCAGCCGGTCGATGACACCGTTCTGCGGAAGCTTGCCGAGCGATCCGAGGTCGGCCTCTGCTGCCATGCGGCAGCGGCGCTGCATCCGCGCGGAGCAGCGGACGACAATGCACTGCAGGCGACGATGCTGGGCGTCTTGGATGCGCCTCTGCCCCCGCTGCTGCGCGGAAGTGACCTTCTCGCACTTGGCGTCCCGATGGGTCCGCAGCTCGGTATGCTCCTCGCGTCGGTGCGCGATGCGCAGCTCGCGGGCGATGTCTCTGATCCCGGCGACGCCAAGGCGCTTGCGGGTCGGCTATGGTCCCAGCGTCCCGGCGATTCCCGCGACGGGTGAACCGTTGGTTGCCGGGGCGCGAGCCCCGGGTCTTCTGTTGGAGAGGCATTCCATGAGTTCCCTCGCGTGCGTCGTCGCCATTGCGCTTGCCCTGGCTCCCGCTGCGATTGCGCAGGAGCCTGCGCCGGTCATCGACGTGTCCCCGTCCCAGGATCGGGGTCCGACCGTCGAGGCGGAGCTTCGTGGCGACTACCTGCAGGGCGGAAAGATCGTCGTACCCATCACTCTTCGCAACGACACCGGAGAGGCGATGGCGGTCCCCGACCTCCGTACCCGGCCCTGGTTGGTCACGTTCGAGCTTGGGCTGCCCAACGGCAACAAGCAGATCCGGCGCACCGCAGTACCGGATGACGATGACGGCCGCACCGTGCTGCTGCGACCGGGCGCACAGCGGTCGGTGCTTGTCGAGGTCCCGAGTGGCGCCAGCCTGTCTGCCGGGTCGTACCGGATCGGCGTGACGGTGGACCTCGGTCGCGCCGCTCCGGGCGT
>JAYYRS010000153.1:0-2897 GCA_036126975.1 Myxococcota bacterium | reverse complement strand
CGATACGGACGGGAAGGCGGGTGCCTTCTACATCCTGTCCCTCGATGACGACTCACAGGGCGTAGAAGACGCCTTGTTCACGCTCGATTTCACCAGCCACGGCGAAGCGTTCCTCGGGTTCGACTCCGCGGCACTCGGGGACGTCGATGGGGACGGGATGGACGACATCCTCGTCAGTGCCCGGCGCGACAGCCGCATCCGCAACAATGGCGGTTCGGTCCAGTTCGTACCTGGAGGAGGCACCCCCGACGACGTGGTGACCCACGACGGCGAGGGCGGCGGCGACCAGTATGGTTTTGCCATCGCGACCCTCGGAGACATCGACGGAGACGGTCTGATGGATGCCGCCATTGGCGCGTCCTATGCGGATGCAGGGACCACGAACGGTGGGGAGGTGTTCGTATTTCCCGCGGCAGACCTTGCGACGGTCCAGGCGCCTGCCGACGCGACCGTGCGATTCGACGGGACCGATGCGGGCGCCCGCGCTGGCTCCGCGCTTCGCGGTCCCGGCGACGTCAACGGCGATGGATACGCGGACATCCTCATCGGCGCGCACGAGTACGACCATGAGGACGGGTTGCTCGAGCAAGCCGGTGCTGCCTTCGTCCAGCTCGGTTCTGGAACTGGCTGGAGCAGCACGGACCTCGCCGATGCCCACCTCCGGATGTACGAGACGTTCGCGGACCAGGGCACCGGGCGCTACCTCGGTGCGCCGGGCGACATCGATGGCGACGGGCTGGCCGACGTCATGGTCACCGGGCACCGATGGGATGATGGGGACCGGGGGCAGGTTGGGCGGGTCTATGGCGTGCTTGGAAGCCACCCCTCGGGCACGCTGTACCTCCCCGACGACGCCGACCTCGTCATCGTGGGATCGGACACCAACGACTACCTGGGCCGCGGGATCGCGCCGGCCGGCGACCGCAACGGCGACGGCCTCGATGACGTCTGGATCGGCGCAAGTGGCGCTGGACCGACTGGCGCCGTGTTCCTTCTGGAGGGTGCATACGCGCCCCTGTAGAGCCACCCGTTCGGGTGCCCCGGTCGTGCGACACGCGCCTCAGAACACCGTGCTGAGAATCGTCCCTGCGTGCTGTTCGGTCGTGGCGGTGACCGTCAGGGACACACCCGCCGAGCCGGAACTCCCCGCGTATCCTCCCATCTCGACCGTTCCGACATGGGAGCCGACCGAGAGGTCTTCCGGTGTGTCTGCGGAGCCCTGCACCAGGAACTCCACGTTGTCTCCACCCGTCGAGCAGGACCAGCCGACCAGGACCGCGTAGTAGCGGCCTGCGATCGTGGGGACCCCGACCTCAGCATCCGACCAGCTGAACCACCCGCCCGCGCCGACACTGTTGCCCGTGTTCTCGTGCTCCTTGGTCCACCCTGTCGTCGCAAGCCCGCTGTTCGAGAATACATAATAGTCGAGAATGCAGCTCGAATCTGGATTAAGAGCCATATCCGTCTGATCGATCGTACCCGACGCGGTCGCGAGGAACACGTTCCCTCGGAGCTGGTCGTCTGCGCTGTACTGGCTCTGGGTGCCGGTGCTGCCGAGACTGTGGGTCGTCTGCGTGCCACAGCCGCTGCTCGAGCATGCAAACGACATGTCGTCGCCGTAGCGGAGCAGCCAGTCCGACCCGACGTGGGCAAGGCCGCCATTCTCGTTCTCGTTACCGGCTGCGAGCGTCCCGAAGTCACACTCGGACGCGGTGAAGGAAAGTGGAACGGCCGATTCTCCGATCTCGACCGCAGGCCCCGGAAACCCGCCCGAGGAGGAGGACGCATTGTCTACGAATCCGGCCGTGGCTGTCGCGCTCCCCACGCAGCTGATCGAGGCGGCGTCGCTCGAGGAGTTCAGGACTGCCGCGCCACTTGCCTGCGACCCGATGTTGGCCTCGACCACGCTGTCAGTGAGGTCGTACGGGCCCGGACCGCTGAAGAGAAGTCCCCCACCGAAGGACGACTCGTTGCCTGCCACAACGGAGTCCGTCAACGAGGCGCTCCCCGCGCCCAAGGCCACCACACCCCCGCCCCCGAAGTACGAGAAGTTGTCCTCGACCGTGACCGATTCGAGCACGAGATCGCAGTCCTCGGCCGCAATGCCACCGCCGATCTCGGCCTCGCTGTCGCGCACGGTGACGTTCGTCAGGACCACCTCATCCCCGCCGACGCAGGCGACCCCACCGCCTCCGACGTACCCGAGCATGGAGAGGGATGCCGCGAGCCCCGCCTCGATGGACAGATCCTCAAGCTCAATCGATACGCCGCTGGTGCTCACCTGGACGACCGAGCCGGCATCGCCCCCATCGAGCACCACCGTTCCATCAATGCCGCGAAAGGACGTGTCCGCACTTGCATCGATATGGGTGTAGAAGGTCCCGTCGCAGAAGGTGTAGTCCCCCTCGGAGGAGGCCGAGAAGGCCACGGGCGCCGTCGCAGACCCAGCCGAGAACGCGCTGGTGACGTCCGTGAGGGTGCCAGTGGCATCCGTGAAGCTCACCATGCCGGCCTGGGTTGTTGCCGGATCACAGTCGTTGTCGATCGCATCGCAGACCTCGGACGCGCCCGGGTTCACCGCTGCGTCTGCGTCATCGCAGTCAGTGGCGTCCGTCAGACCCGTCGCGCTGTCGCAGGAGGCGGACGGCGTTGCGGCGGCATCGCCGAATCCGTCCCCGTCCACATCGGGGTACCAGTCCGTGTAGGTGGAGGCATCCACGCCGGGGTCCGCATCGTCTGCGGCGCCCGAGCAGTCTTCGTCCACGTCCAGCGCGTCGCAGACCTCGGACGCACCCGGATTCACATCAGCAGATGCGTCATCACAGTCCGTCGCATCCGCGACCATCCCCGAGGGGGGGTCGCAGTACGGCGTGTGGCTGGCCGTCTCATCACCGAAT
>JAYYRS010000152.1:0-5962 GCA_036126975.1 Myxococcota bacterium | reverse complement strand
GTCGAACGGCCCGAACAACATCTGAGCGGCTCCCTGCCGCCCCCCACGCGCCCGCCGGTCCCCACCGGCGGGCGCCACCGCTTTGGGGGTCATTGGAGTTCCGGACGATTCTGCAGCCTCTTGTGGCGCCGCAGCTTCTCGTTGCCCTGGAGCATCTCCCGGGCCTCGTCCACCTGCCCTGCCTCAAGAAGCATGAGCACGAGACGCACCCCGGTCGAGGTCCGGTCCCCGGGTACGGCGTAGGCGCGCCGGTACGCGTCGATGGCCAGCTCCCGGTCTCCGCTCCGGCTTGCCCATCCTCCCAGCGACTTGAGGCTCGGGACGTGCGAAGGGAACTGCTCGAGCACGACTCCGATGTGCATGACGGCGGCGTCATGGTCCTTGCGGAGCGCGCCGAGATGCGCGAGCCAGTAGTGGGCTCCCATGTCCCGCGGCCATTTGTCGATGACGTCTTCGTACGCCGCCTGCGCCTCTGCATACTCCTTGTCCATGTAGTGGAGGTTCCCCTCGGCGTATCGGCAAAGGCTGGCGTCCATCGTCGTCCGCCAGTGGAGCGGCCACCAGCCTGCGAGAAGCAGTGGGACGAGCGCCAGTCCGGCGAGGGGAGGACGCCGGCTGGCGCGAACCGCCCCAAGCGTCTCCCGGCCCAGTGGCACGACAAGCGGTGCCGCGATGCAGATGACCGGCCACGTCGCCAACCGGTAGCGATCGGCCACCAGGAAGAGCACGAGAGGCGCATGGAGGGCGATCCAGAGCGGGAGGAGCATGCGTTCCTCCCGGCTCTGTCGGCGGCGTACGAGAAACAGCAATCCGAGGATGCCAAGCGGCGCTGCCCATCCGTATCGGACAGGCAACTGCCCCACCCAGTGAAGCGCCATGCCCGGGCGGGTTCGACAACGGTAGTCCTCGTTTCTCGGAACCTCGGTGTTCGACAGAGACCAGACGGTCTTCGTCGCCAGCGTCCGGAGCCATGTTGACGGCGCACGGGAGATGTCCGCCCAGGTTCGGGCCTTCCAGTATTCGTTGCGCGCCGGGGCATTCCGTCGATGCGGCTCCGCCTCCAGGACGAGCTTCCGGAATGGCAGACCGGGCCGGAGCAGCGTGGTCTCGACCCAGTCCGCGTTGTTGCCCAGATAGAAGTTCACACCCGCATTGTGGGAGACAGGCTCCACAACACCATACCGTTCCCAGTTCTCGATCGCCGTGGGTGCGATGGGCGCCGCGATGCCTGCGGCCCAGACGATGACGGGGACCAGGTTCCGTCGCGCGGACCATCCCACCCAGGCGAGCCACAGTCCAAGCACGGCCGCCGCGAGCAGATGGGTCGGGTGCACCGCGACCGCGACCCCGAGGAGCAGGCCCCCAAGCGCTGCGCACCATGCGCTCGGCACCCCGTCGCGTTCCGCGGGCCACAGCAGGGCCAGCCCACCCGTGAACGCAGCCCCCGTGACCGCCGGCGTGAGGAGGTCGTGCTCGAACAGCAGCACGCTTGGGTAGAGCGCATGGAGTGCCCCCGCGGCGAGGCCAGCCCATGCGAGGCCATGCCGCGCACCCACCTGCCGACCCAGGCGGACGATCAGCGCCGTCGTGAGCACACCGAGCAGGAGATGGAGTCTTCGCACGTCCCCCAGCGAAAGCTCGTTTCCGAGGAGCGCTGCGAGTTTCGAGAGCAACCATGGATATGCGGGGGGCTGATAGAAGCCCTCCGCAAACGGATCCTTCCCGGCCATCAGGGCCTGGGCCTGGGCCCAGTAGGTGTGGGCGTCGACCATCGGATGCTGCGCGCGTGGGGTGGTCGAGAACGCCTGCAACGCGGTCCAGCGAATCGCTGCGCTGGCCGCCAACAGGCCCAGCTCCGCCGGGCGGATCCACTTCGGAGGAGACGCATCCATCGCGGCAGTCGTACCACGCGCGCGCTCGCCCGGGCTCTCCGCGGCGGCTACGAGGGCCCGATGCATCGCCTCCCGCTCACCGCCGACGCCATCGGTCCCGTCCGTCGCGGCCATCCCTGGGTCTACGCAGACGGCGTGAAGGAGAGAGCACCGGCCGGGACTCCCGTCCAGCTATCGGACGATCGCGGCCGACCCGTGGCGTTTGCGCTTGCAGACGAGGGACCCATTGCAGCCCGGGTCCTGTCCCGCCACGCCGAGTCCATCCCGCGGCTGATCGCCCGGCGGGTGGCGGCGGCCGCCGCGGACCGGCCAGGAATCCTTCCCACTGGGACGGACGCCTATCGTGTGGTCAACGGCCCCGGCGATGCGCTCCCCGGCATCGTCGTCGATCGCTATGCCCACGTCGCCGTCATTCGTCTCTACAGCGCCGCCTGGTCTCCCTTCCTGGAGCCGATCACCCGCGCCGTCGCAGGCATTCCCGGCGTCACAACCATCCTCCGGCGGCTCGGTGTCCGGCGCGTCGACGGCGCCAGCGGGGCGGAGCTCCTTCATGGCCCGGCCCTTGACGGGCCTGTCATCGTCCAGGAGTCTGGCCTGCGCTTCCTCGCCCGACCGGACGTCGGTCAGAAGACCGGTTTGTTCCTCGACCAGAGGGAACACCGGTGTTTCGTCGCGAAGCTCGCGGGCGGAGCGACCGTGGCGAACCTCTTCGCGTACACCGGCGGATTCAGCGTGCACGCCGCCGCGGCCGGAGCCGCACGGGTGATCACCGTCGACATCAGCGAGCCCGCCTTGGCAGATGCACGCGAGAACTTCCGGTTGAACGGCATGGATCCACGGATGCACGAATTTGTTGGCGCAGACGCATTCGGCTGGACACCGGACGCGCCGGTCGACATCCTGATCTGCGACCCGCCGAATCTCTCCCATGGAAGGAGCTCGGACCGCGCGGCCTATGTCGCATACCGTGACCTCAATCGGACGGTCGGCCAGCATGTCCGTCCCGGGGGCCTGCTCGCGAGCGCATCGTGCACCGCGCGCCTCTCCCGCGAGCGCTGGGAGCAGGCGGTCCGGGAAGGCCTGCGGTCCGCGGGCCGATGGAGCTGGCTGTGGCGAGCAGCCGAGCCCCCCGACCACCCCGTCGCCCTCGACCATCCCGAGGCCCGCTACCTGAAGTTCGCAGTGCTGCGCCGACGGGCAGGCTGACGCGCCAATGCCAGCGGCGGTATGATCCCGGCGTGTCGGCTCCCTCCTCGTATCCCCGCGCCTACGGCTCCTATCTGCTGCTCGAGTCCCTCGGTCAGGGGGGCATGAGCGAGGTCGAGCTTGCCCGCAAGGCCGTGGACGACGCCCGGTACGTCCGGTTCATGGTCATCAAGCGGATCCACACCCGCCACACAGCGGAGCCCGGCTTCGTGCGCATGTTCCAGGACGAGGCGCGCATCAACGCTGAGCTGCAGCACGAGAACATCGCGCAGGTGTATGACTTCGGCCAGGTCGGGGACGAGTGGTACATCGCGATGGAGTACATCCCCGGGCTCGACCTGCGCGGGGTCGTTCGCCGGGTCCAGGACGGCGGAGGGCGGCTCCCGGTGCCCATCGCCCTGCGCATCGTCAGCGACGTCCTCAAAGCCTTGCAGTACGCCCATGGCCGGGTCGACACGTATGGTCGCCCGATGAACATCGTCCACCGAGACGTCAATCCCCGCAACGTGATGCTGTCGGTCCGGGGAGAGGTCAAGCTCATCGACTTTGGGGTTGCCAAGGCCGATACGCGCAGCGAGCAGACCAAGGGCGAGGTGATCAAGGGCAAGTTCGCCTACATGGCGCCGGAGCAGATCGAGTCGGGTGCCGCGGTGGACGGTCGGGCCGACCTCTTCGCGGTCGGTCTCATGCTCTACGAGCTGCTCGCTGGAGAACATCCCTTCGCGGGCCTTCGGGAGATCCAGATCGTCCATCGTGTCCTCGCGGGTCGCATTCCCGTGCTGCCGTCGGTGGCCGACGGCGCCGACCCCGTGGCGCTCCGGACCGTCGTGCGTCGCGCCCTTTCGATGAAGCCGGACGAACGCTTCCCCGACGGCGCGTCCTTCCGGGAAGCGCTCGAACATGCAGCCCGGGCGGTTGGGGGCGTCGCCAGCACACCCGACCTCGCCGCCTTCGTCCGGTCCCTCGATCCGGGGCGCGCGGAGGGCATTTCGCAGCGTCTCGAAGCGTGGCGGGACATGCAGCTTCCTCCCGTCATCTCCGGGACGGACCCCGAGACCGGACCTGCGGCCTCTCCGCAGACCACGCCGGCTTCGCATCCAACCGACCAGCCCGCCGGCTCGGCTCGACCCTCCCCTCTGGGGCGTCCCGACCCGCTGCCCACCGTCCGCGAGGCGACGCATCCGGGGGAGAAGCTGCCTGGGTCGTCGCATACGAAACCGCCCGCCGCGACCGCAATCGAGAAGCCGGGACCGCCAGGCCGGCTGCGCTGGGTGCTGGTCGGCGGTGGTGTGGCCGCAGCCGGGGTCGCCCTCTTGCTGGGTCTGGCGCTTGCCTGGTTGTCCCCTCCCACGGCCCGGACGGCCGAGCGCGGTGCTGGCGTGGTGTCCGGCGCCAGCGCGCTGCCAGCCGCAACCCCCGCCCGACGGAAGCCCGCGCCTCCTGCATCTCCCACCGCCGCGACTGCGCCCCGGACCCTTCCCGCGCAGACCCGCGTCCAGAAACCCGCGAAGCAGACGGTTCGTCCACCCCCTGACGCCGCCGAGCCTGCGGCCGGCTCCACATCCGAATCCGACCCAGCGAGCGCGCCGGCAGCCGGACAAGAGGCCGCGCCGCCTCCCTCCGCGACCTCCGAGACAGCGGCGGCAGACACCGAGGCATCCGACACGCCCGCGGCGCCGCTGACGCCGGCAGACACCGCATGGGTCTTCGTCGGCTCTGCCAGTCAGGGACGAGAGGTCTGGATCGACGGTACGCTCCTCGGGAAGACCCCATTCAAGGCGCGGGTCAGCCTCGGGCAGCACCAGCTGCGCGTGGCCGCACCGGGCGGCCCGTCCTGGACGGAGACCATCGAGGTTTTCAAGACCCGTCGCAACTACTTCAACCTTGGCGACTGACCGTGACCCCTCTCCTCCTCGCGCTCGGTATCGGATTTGCCCACGCCCGCAGCACGGTCGTGGTCCTGACCAGCGATGACCTCCCCCGCTACCGGACGACCGCAACCGCATTCGCCGCGCAGCTGGGCCAGCCCGTCGAGGTCGTGCACATCCGCGGGCAGCGGGAACAGGCGATGCGCGTGGCGGCGGCCCTCACGGCCGACCCACCACCACTGATCCTTGCACTCGGTGAAAAGGCAGCCTGGACAGCGGTTCATCACGGTCCGACCGTGCCTGTGGTCTACGCGATGGTCGACGACCCGGACCGCTACGGAATCGACGGCCTCTTCGTGACCGGCGTCCGCGCGGATGTCCAGCCGGACTCGGTCCTGGCAGAACTCCGCCTCTACGCCCCGTCGGTCGAGCATATCGGCATCATCATCTCGGCTGGGAACACGAGCCCCCGCGTGGGCGCCGCCATCGCCGCCGCAAAGGAGGCCGGATTCACCGTCTCCGCCCGCCGGATCGGCAGCAGCCGGGACGTCAAGCGTGCGTTTGGAAACATCCGCAACAAGGTGGACGCCCTGTGGGTGCTGCCTGACGAAGACGTGATCGACCCAAGCAGCTTTCACTACCTTCGCCGCGAGGCCCTCCGCGCCCGCATGCCGATGCTGGCATGGTCTCCCGCCCTCGTGCAGGCAGGCGCGCTGATGGCGGTCACAGCGGATTCCGATGGCGTCGCCGCGCAGGCAGCAGCCCTGTCCCAGCGCGTCCTCGACGGAGAGCCTGCCGGAGGAATTCGTCCCGTGGACCCCGTGGCGACCCGGGTCGTTCTCAACCGGGACACCCTGGAGTCGCTTGGGCTCGACATGGAAGATGGGCTTCTCGACTTCGTGGACGAGGTCGTGCGACAGCCCACCCCGCGGTGAGTCTCTCGCTGCTGTTCGGTGTCGCCCTCGCGGCAACGCCCGTACCGCTGTGTGCAGCCCT
>JAYYRS010000151.1:0-2656 GCA_036126975.1 Myxococcota bacterium | reverse complement strand
ACCGTCTCTCTCGCGCGCGCGGACGGCGGGGACGCAGCCTGCCGCCCGGCCGCCAGCCCCGCCTGCAGCGCAGCCACCAGCGCGGACGTCGCGTCCGCATCGACATCCCAGACGCGGGCTTCGTCCCAGGCCGCGGGATTGGCATGCCGGCAGGGCCCCGCGATCGCAGGAACGCCGGCCGCCGTCGCCTCGGTGGGCGCATGGCCGCCGATGTCCGGATCGAAGGTGCCGCCGATGAATGTCGCGTCTGCGTGATGGAGCACTCCGGCAAGCTCGCCCATTGTGTCGAGCAGGACCACGTCCGTGTCCAAGGCATCCCCACGGGACCGACGCGCAACGGTCCGGCCGTCGGCCTGCAGCAGCCGGTGGACCGCATCGAAGCGCGCAGCATGGCGAGGGGCCACGAGCAGGCGGGGCCGGGGCGCAGGCAGTGCGCTCCACGCCGCAAGCAGCCGGGCCTCGTCCCCCGGGCGCGTGGACGCGCCGACGAGGAGGGGACCCGGGATGTCGAGGCCGGGAGCCGCCGGTGCGGCACGCTTCAGGTCACCGGTCTCGGTCTGGTCGAGGACCTGGACGCCGGCGCACAGCCACCGCCACAGCGGGCCCAGACGACGCAGCCGCGCCGTTCCCCGGCTTTGTCGGGCATGTACCACCATGACCGGAATTCCTCGCCGTCGACACGCAGCGAGCCAGCCGGGCCATAGGGACGACTCGACGAGCACGAGTCGGCAGGGCCGCGCCCGCTCGAGCCATCCTCCGACCACGAAGGGCAGGTCCCACGGAGCGGGGAACGCGGTCGGGACCGGGGTCCGCGCGCTGCTGGATGTGGGCCATGCGCCCGGCCCATGCGCAGCCCGCAGCGCCTCCACGACGCGGTGCTCCCCTGCGCTCGCACCGTGGATCCAGGTTCGACCCGGCGCCGGCGCGGGGACCCGCCATGCGTGCCGTCGCGCGTGAGGATGCAGCAGGATGAACGGCAGCGCGACCAGGCCCAGGGTCCGCCACAGCGCCAGAAACAGGGTCCCGAGGACCCGGTCGAGGACCGACGCCGGTGGGCTCAGGGGCCGGGAGGTGACCACCGGAACCGTCCCATGTCGACCCGGTTTGCCACCACCGTGACGCCCTCATCCATGAGGAGGCGTGCCTGGAGCGGGCCGCGGGCCGGGTCGCCCTGCATCGCGATGCTTCCATCCGAGCGCAGCACGCGCCACCATGGGACATCGTTTCCGGAGGGGAGGGCTGCGAGGGCGTAGCCCACCTGCCGAGCCGCCCGGGGTCGCTGGAGCAGCATGGCCACGTGGCCATAGCCGAGCACCCATCCGGCAGGAATGAACCGGACCGCAGCCCAGACACCGGCACGGAAGCCCAGCCTGCCCGCATCGATGGCATCGCCAAGCTCGTCG
Organism: Myxococcota bacterium; assembly: GCA_036126975.1. GTDB lineage: Bacteria > Myxococcota_A > UBA796 > UBA796 > UBA2385 > JAYYRS01. The sequence goes on along the minus strand of JAYYRS010000151.1, from coordinate 1,253 downwards.
AGGGAGGGTTCTGCCGGGTGCATTCAGCGGCCGTAACCCTGGTACTGCGCTCCTGTCGCTTCCCACAGCGAAGCGACCTCGGCGGCCGCGAGACAGCGCCACTCCCCGAGCGCCAGCGGGCCGATCACCACGGGACCCAGGCGGTCCCTGTGCAGGGTCTCCACATGATTCCCGACGGCCGCCAGCATGCGGCGGACCTGGTGATAGCGCCCCTCATGCAGCACGAGCCGGACGGTGCGCGAATCCACGCGCTCGACCCCAGCGGGGCGCACCGGCCGGGTCTCGCCACGCAGCACGATCGTGCCGCTCCGCAGCCGGGAAAGCATGGCCTCGTCGACATCCCTTGCCAGCGTGGCGGTGTAGTGTCTTGGCACGTGATGGCGGGGATGGGTCAGCCGATGGAGCAGCGCTCCATCATCGGTGAGCAGCAACACGCCGGTCGTGTCCTTGTCGAGGCGACCCACCGGAGAGAGAGCAGGACTCCGGGCGAGGAATCGGTCCGGGAAGGCCTCGAAGACGGTGCGCTGCCCGGGTTCGCTGCGGGAGCACACGAGTCCCGCCGGCTTGGCGAGGAGGACCACCATCCCCGGTCTGGGGTCCATCGTCTCGCCGTCGATGTACACCGGACCGCCGGGATCGTCATCTCCTGGGCCCAGCTGGCGGCCGGTCGCATCCGTGATGCGGCCATGGCGGAGCATGCGGGTCGTCTCCCGGCGCGAGCCGTACCCGAGGTTCGACAGCCGGCGGACGAGCTTCATCCCCGGACGGCCTCGGCGTCGCCCGGACGATCACCCCAGGACGGGCCGAACACACCCCGGGGTGGGGCTCCGAGCGGTCGACTCCGGAGCGTTGGGCGGCGCATCAGTCGATGTAGCCGAGGGCCTGCAGTGCCTCGACATCACCATCGTCGAGGTTCGCCGTCGCATCGTCGCCCGGCTGTCCGATGCGCCAGATCCTGCATCGACCTTCCAGGACGGACGCGGCGCGGTCCGGATGGCTGGGGGGAATGCCGTCGAACAGCACGGTCCCTGTCCCATCCTCGACGCGCAGCGTCGCCGTGACCGTCGGTGTGTAGATGACCGCCCAGACGGGTTGTTCCCCGGCGAGCCGCATCGATACCGCCGCCCGGGTGCTCACCACCTCGGCCTTGTCGTCGTCGGACCAGGAAAATGGCACGAATCGGCTGACTGGCCCATCGGGCGTGATGACGAGCGAGCGGGGGTCGCCGGGCTCGCATGCGAACTGCACCCCGA
>JAYYRS010000150.1:0-5753 GCA_036126975.1 Myxococcota bacterium | reverse complement strand
CCGTGGACGTGCTGTGCTGGAGCGGAGGGACGAAGGCATTCCTCGCCCTCCAGTCGCTCGCAGAGGAGGCGGCGAACGAGGTCGTGCTTCTTGCGAGCTTTGATGGGCGGTCACTGCGGATGGAGGCACAGGGCCTCGGGCTGGAGGACATCCGACGCCAGGCGCGTGCGATGGAGATCGGGCTCGTGGCCGTTCCGCTCTACCCGGAGCGGCGGTACTCCGCCCGGGTCGCGCTTGCCCTCCGGCGGGTCGCCGCTCGACGCAGGCTTGCCCGGGTCGTGTTCGGCGACGTCGGCCTGCAGCACGTCCGCTCGTGGCGAGAGCAGCAGCTGGGCGCAGCCGTGGCTGCGCTTGGGGCATCGCTGCACTTTCCGCTCTGGGAGGTTCCACCTGCCGTGCTGGAGGCACGCCTCTGGGCTTCCGGCGCCGCCGTGCATGTCTCGGCGGTGGACCCCGAAAAGCTGGGTCCGGGGGTGTCGGTCGGAGACCGGGTGGATGCAGGTTGGATGGACGCCTTGCCGCAGGGCGTCGATCGGATGGGTGGGCAGGGAGAGTTCCACACGAGGGTGACACCGCCTCCGGGTGGCTGGCGTGCGCTCAGCGGGTGACGGGATGAGGTCGAATCGCGCATGGCCTGATGCGCGGCCGGCCGGAGTCACCATGCGAGCCCGGGTCGTTCTTCTGTGCCTCGTCTGTGCCCTTTTTGCCGGTTGCGTGGACGCACGCGACGGAAAGGACACCGGCATCGGCCGAGGGCCGGTCGACGAGACCTGGGACGGCTGCGATCCGCTCGATGCTGCCAAGTGCCTGCTGCCCTTTCCGTCCCGGTACTTCCTTCAGGAGGATGCTGGAACGGAGACCGGCTGGCGCGTGAACTATGGCGAAGAGACGCTCCCCCTGAACATCGACGGGGTGCAGATGAATCCCCGTTTCTGGAACGAGAAGGATGGCTATTCGCCGAACTCGCCCCTGCTTGCCTTCTTTCCCGATGTCGACCTGGATGGTCCGGGGAACATCCATCACTGGTCCATCTCCGATTTCTCCGGCGACGACGTCACGACGGTGCTGATCGATGCGAGCACCGGCCAACGGGTTCCTCACTTCGTCGAGCTTGATGGGATCGATCCAGAGCCTTCCGACCAGCTGTTCGTCCTCCGGCCCGTGCGCCCGCTCGACTTCGATACGCAGTACATCGTGGGCATCCGGGGACTCATCGACGACAGCGGCCGCCCGGTGTCGGTGTCCTCGGGATTCGCAGCCCTGCGGGACGGCACGGCGACCACGGATGGCGATGTGGAGCGGCAGCGTGCCCACTTCGAAGACGCCGTATTTCCCGCGTTGGCGCGAGAAGGCTTCGAGCGGGATTCGCTCCAGCTGGCCTGGGACTTCCACACCACCAGCCGGGACAACGCGATCGGACGGGCGCTGATGGTGCGAGACGACGCCGTGGCGTGGTTTGGCGAGGGCGGTCCGCCGTACGAGATCGACGACGTGATCGAAGCGGATTGCTCCGAGGATGGCACGCGGATCGCGCGGACGATCTGGGGAACGTTCCGCGCGCCGCTGTATACCGAGGTCGATGATGCCCCGACGGTGCTGAATCGCGATGCAGAGGGTCTGCCATACGCAAACGGCGAATCGACGGCCACGTTCATTGTCCGGGTGCCGTGCAGCGTCGCGACCGGCGGTGCGCCTGCGAGGCTGGTGCAGTACGGCCACGGGTTCTTCGGAAACATCCGGGAGGTCGAGACGGGTTGGCTCGCCGAGTGGGCGGACGACAGTTCCTACGTCCTGGTCGCGACGAACTGGAAGGGCATGATGGACGCGGATCGTGGGGCCATCGCGTTGCTGATCGTGCAGGACCCATCCGACTTCGCCGCGCTGCCAGAACGCAGCGTCCAGGGACACATCGAACAGATTGGGGTGCTGCGCCTCGCCATGGGGGACCTCTCCCGGGACCCCGCGTTGTCGTTTGATGATGGAGACGGTGCATCCTTCGGGGCCATCGATACGAGCAAGGAGCCCGTGTACTACGGGATCTCCCAGGGCAGCATCTATGGCGCGGCCTACTTCGGGCTCTCGCCCGACCTTTCGCGAGCGGTGTTCTCGGTCGGCGGGAATCCGTACAGCATCATGTTCGCCCGCTCCAACAACTTCTCGCCGTTCTTCACGATGTTCGAGCAGAAGTTCGACGACCATCGGGACATCACGCTGATCACCAGTGCGTTGCTGCAGCAGCTATGGGATCTCAGTGAGGGGGGCGGATACTGGATGGACTTCAATCAGTCCCCTCCGGCGGGCTACCCCGAGAAACACATGCTTTCGCAGGTCGGGATCGGCGATGCACAGGTCACGACCCTGGCGGCGCACATGCAGGCCCGGAACTTCGGTGCGCGGCTCATTTCGCCGGCTGCCAGGCCCGTATACGGACTGGAGGAGGTCGCGTCTCCCTACACCGGCTCGGCACTGGTCGAGTGGTCCTTTTCCGATTCATCGGAGCCCCGCATTGCCGAGCCGGCTGACCCAGATGCGGATCCCCACGAGTGCGTCCGGCGTCTTCCGGAGGCCCAGTCGCAGGTGGTGCACTTCATCGAGACGGGAGAGGTGATCCAGACCTGCGAGGGAGTCTGCTCGGGGACGGTGCAGCCCTGCGAATCGGATTGAGCGGAGCGACGTCTTCGCGCCGGCCGAATCCGGGCGCGCCTGCTCAGTGAAGGAGCCCGGCGTATCCATGGGGCGGCTGCGCGCCGGCCAGCTGCATGCCGTATTCGTGTCGGCCGGCATTGTCGGTGCTCTGCCATGCGAGGCGGGTGGTCACGGCAGTGAACGGCCCGCTCGTCGGGCCGACCAGGATCCGGATCGACTGGTCGGACAGCGTGTCCTTCGGCAACGCGCCGTTCCGCAGGCGCATTCCCCCCATGCTGATGTCGAGGACCTCTGCAGCATGAGACGCGTCGGAGGCATCGACGATGGCTGTGAGGCCAGGCGGAGATGTCCGGGGGTGCGCCCGTCGGTCGACGTTGGGATCGACCTCCGAAGCGGCCGCCGCCGAGAGCGCTTCGCGGACCTCGGCGATGCGCGGCGGCTTGGACAGCATGGGGCGATCGGTCGCCTGTACGGTGTTGAGTGCATGCCGGTCCAGGGTCCCGCCGGTCAACCAGACGAGGCGGGAGACCAGGTCAGGCCGGTTCTCTTCGAGCCAGTTGATGAATCCCTGCCCGTTCATTCCCGGCATGCAGACGTCGCAGATGATGGCGTCGGGTTGGAATCCGTCCGTGATCAACTGGATGGCCTGCGCACCGTCCCCCGCTTCTTCGACGCACCAGTCGTCTTCGAGAAGTCGATGGAGCACACGGCGCAGCGCAGGTTCGTCATCGATGATGAGGAGTCGGCCGCCGAGTGTCTCGGCAGGCTCGTCGATGATTCCGGGCGCGGGAGCGTCGACGGTCGTGGGAATCCGGATGCGGAAGCAGGCCCCGGGGTCACTGGAGAGAACCATCAGGCAGCCCCCGGCGTCCTCGATGAGGCGCCGCGAGATCGCAAGCCCGAGTCCCGTGCCCTTCCCGGGCTCCTTCGAGGTGTAGAAGGGCTCGAAGATCGAATGGTGAAGGTCTTCCGGTACGCCCGGACCGTTATCGATGACCTCGATCTCGACGAAGTCGGGAACTTCGCGGGCGCGGATCCGGACCACCGGTGACTCGGTCCCGGACGACTCGAGCGCGTCGCCGGCGTTGATGATGAGATTGAGCAGGACCTGGGAGAGCGGACCCGTACCCAGCAACGCGAGCGGAAGCGTCTCGGGGACCTCCACGTCCATCTGCACCGTGCGCGGCATGCTGAATGCGCCGAGACGCCGGGCGAGCTGGATGGCAGCGATCGGACAACCCTGGTCATCGGAGTCCCGGGACTGATTGGCGAAGGTCAGGAGCCGTCGCACGATCTCGGTGACGCGCTCGGCGCCGAGGATCGCGTCATCGAGCTTCTCCTTCAGGCTGCCGGCGGTGTTCGCGTCCACCTTGACGTTCTCGAGGTCGGCCTCGAGGGCGGCGAGGTTCAGGGACACGACCGTCATGGGGTTGTTGATCTCATGGGCCACGCCGGCAGCGAGCCGCCCCACGGTCGCCAGCCGGTCGGTGGCGGCGCTGCGCTCGTGCTCCCGGGCAGCCTCCTCGTCGTTGACGACGGTGAGGAGCAGGGTGCCTTCATGGGAAGGCAGGTGGGTGGCCGTCACGGTTGCGCGGCCGCCTCCTGCGATGGCGAGGCGATTGCAGATGGCTGCCGTCGGGTCCGCGAGGGCGGTCTTCAGCGCCGCGGTCAGGGTCCCCTGCTCCGACGGCGGAACCAGACCGAGCACCGGCGCCCCGTCGTCGATCAGATCGCCGAAGAGGCTCTTGGCGGCGGCGTTCGCGCTCCAGACCTGCCCGTTCCGGATCTGCATGCTCGCGATCGGATTGGCGGAGTGGATCTCGGCCTCCGCGGAGGGGCCGTCGCCAGCTTCTTCGAGCTCTTCGACCACGAGCGTCACCGCGTCGTCGGTTCGGCCGTCGATGGTCTCGATGACGGAGAAGGTGGCGCGACGGAGTGCAGTTGGATCGTCGGTCATGGTCCATTCCATTGAGACGTGATGGGAGAGCCTGGAGGCGACCTGCTGGGCAAGCTGGGTCGCGCGCGCGAGATCGGCGGGTTCGACGCCAGGAAGCACGGTCGCCAGCGACGACGCCAGCTGTGCTGGCTCCGTGCTCGAGGCTGGAATCCGGTACAGGCGCATGGGATGCCGTTGCGGGGAAGGAACGTCTGGGGGTGCACTTCAACGTGCCCTTCCAAGGGTTGACATGACAAGGGATTATTGCTTGGTTTGACACCGATTTTGTCTTGGTTCATCATGGGCCGTATGGGCGGTCCGTCCACATCCGTGGGGGAGGGTCCCGGCATGGTGGACCCGAGCACTGCATCAGATGCGCGGCGCTTCTCGCTGACGGAGTCTTGGAGGGTTGAGTCGTGGTCCGTGTGATGCTGGCAGATCCCCAGGCGGTCGTACGGATTGGCGTCAAGACAATCCTCGAGACCGAAAAGGACTTCGAGGTCGTCGCGGAGTGCGAGTCCGGATTGGACGTGTGTGCGATGGCTGCCCGGCATCGTCCCGACGTCTGCATCCTCGAGGTGACGCTCCCAGGGCGGAACGGGGTCGACCTGGCCCCGTCCCTGCATGCGCTTCCGCGGAGTCCCCGGGTGCTCATCCTGTCCTCGTACGTCAAGCGGCAGATCGTCGTGGGTGCATTCCAGGCCGGCGTGGATGGCTACGCCGTAAAGACCATCGGGCCGTCCATGTTGCGCGAGGCCGTCCGGGCAGTGGCGCGTGGGCAGTCGTTCATCTCGCCGGAGATCGCCGACGTCGTCCTCCAGCATGCGGTGGGGGGTGTGTCTCCAGCGCGAGAGAAGCTCACGCCCCGGGAGCGGCAGGTGCTCCAGATGCTCGCCGAGGGAATGAATGCCAAGCAGGTCGCCGCCGAGATTGGCATCAGCGACAAGACCGTCCATGCCTTCCGTGCGCAGGTGATGCGCAAGCTCGGTCTCCGCTCCGTGGCAGGGCTGACCAAGTATGCGATCCGGCATGGACTCACGTCGCTGGCCTGAATGGGGCGCGCGGCGGGGCTCCGCCGGCGGCCCTGCGGCGCGCCATCGCGGCTATGGAAACACCGTCTCTCTGGCTGCCCGACGGATCAGACGGGTCGCCTCGTCCTCCTGCCCGGGCA
>JAYYRS010000149.1:0-4591 GCA_036126975.1 Myxococcota bacterium | reverse complement strand
GTCGGCGACCATCCGATCGGTGAACCACGTCGTGTAGTCCGTCTCGAAGGCCACACCGAAAGCACCACTCGCGGCCGCGTACTTGACTGCCCCGAGTCCGTACTCGACGTAGCGGAAGGCACCCGGCACGTAGACCATCCGGAGCTCCGGGTCGTCCCTGAGGTTCCATCCAACAACGTCGATGGGCTCTCCGTCCTTCGAGACGGGACAGGTCGGGGGCAGCGCGCCGGTGCTGTCCGGCGTGCAGTCGGCATCGCTGAGGACGACCTTGTACATGTTGAGCATCTCGTTCCAGATGCACTCGTTCCAGATGGGCAGGATCTCGACATCCGTCGCGTCGGCTCCATACCCGGTGGTGTAGAGGAAGGGCTGGGCGTCGGGCGCGGTGCAGACATCGGCCAGCCACGTGGGCGCCCAGTCCGCGGCCGCGGTGTAGACACGAAGCCAGTAGGGAATGTCGCCCCGAACCACCTCATCCAGTACTTCTGTCCGGACCGGATTCACGAGGTCGAATGGGATCCGGTCCGAACGGGTGCGGTCGAACGTGTCCTGCTCGGGGTGCAGCTGCCGCCAGCCCACGCTGGCCGCTGCCCACTGGATCCCCGATCCTGGGGACTGCACCTTGCCGAAGTAGCCACTGTTGGCGGGAACACCGGCCCAGGTCGGCACCGACCAGTCGAGTCCGGCCCCTTCGCGAAGGATGGCCGAGGGCGCCGCACCGCACTGGTGCGGCGGAACACGTGCGTCCGCATCCCGGCAGTACGAAGTCTGGCAGGCGTACACCGGGCAGTCTGGGTCCCACGCCGCCGTGGAGGGGTCTTCATCAGGCACCATCGTGACCGCACGCACCTCCCCAACCGCCGCCGGGTAGGACGCAGCGGCACTCCCCGGCTCCGTCAGCGTGCCGAAGTGCGCTTCGCAGGCTTCCTCATGGTCCACCGGACCGTCCCACTCCAGCGCTTGTCCAGGGTGCGCGCAGTCGTCGGTCTGGGGATTCCGGCTGCAGGAGAACCAGTTCGTCGTCTCCGTGGGACCGGAGAGACACGTGTAGTCGTAGACAGAACGTTCCTCCCCCTCACAGCCTTCGATCTCCACGACCCCGGTCCGGGGCCCGCGCTCGGCCGCAGAGACATGCCCAAGGAGCCACGGCACCGTGCAGTTGTCTTCGGTGTCGACGTTGGGGCCGCCGCAGACCCGACAGTCGTCATACGCGAGGCCGCTCCCCGGTACACCGTCACAACCCGGCTCGGGGCTCGCGGTGTCGGTGTCGGTGTCGGTGTCGGTGTCGGTGTCGGTGTCGGTGTCGGTGTCGACGACCGTTTCGGCCGGGCGCGACGGATCCCCTCCGGGGTCCTCCGCACTGCGGGTGCAGGCGTTCAGGACGAATGCGACCAGCCAGATGCAACGCATGGCGCCTCCCAGCTGCCAAGCGTAGCACCCCGGCGATGCCGGCTGGCAGCCTCGGAGCCCGCCGCTACAGGCAGACGTCCTCGGACCAGCGATCTTCGTTGTTTCCCTCCTCGCACTCGTTGTGCTCGCCGTTTCCGGTGCCATCATCGTCGATGGATGCGACCAGTTGACCGCTGCCATACGTGTCGAGGTCCACCGAGAACACCATGGGTGCGAGCCGCTCGCCGGGGTCCAGGACGGCATCCGTCTGCTGCACCTCGAGCAGCGTCACGGCCGCGCCATCGTCGATGTACAGCGCCACGTCCACGCCGGGCGGGCCCCACGTCGCGCCGGCGTTCATCGGCGAGACATAGACCTCGACGCTGCCCTCGGTGCAGTCCTCACACACCCCGAGAACCTCGACCTGGAAGTCCTGGCTGGCGAGCGGGTCCAGCGTGGGTGACAGCTGGCTGCGGAAGCTGTTGTCGAGGTCCCAGGGCATGTCCATCGCCGTGGGGACCGACATGTCGTCGTTGATGTTGCCGGACCAGAATGCGGCCTGGTTCCAGGTCGTCCGCGTGGTGGTCCACTCGTCGTTGGCCTCGCCGAGCACATGGATCCCGTCCCAACCGGGCACATAGTAGTTGTTGCTCGCGAGGACGATCTCGGTGTTGCCATCCCGGTCCACGTCCACCGGCACCGGCTGCTCCTGCAGGGTGCCCGACGCATGCCGCGACTCGAGCAGCAGGATGTCTCCCGTCGCGCCATCGATGATCTTGAAATCGTTGTGGTCCGAGACCAGGACCTCGAAGTCGCCATCGCCATCGAAGTCCCACGTGGTGCAGGGCGTCCCACCGGAGGACGGGTCATAGGACGAGATGGTCCACATCGTGGAGCCGTCCGTCTCCATCGCGGTGACGGAGTACGTGCTGGCGATCGCGACCTCCGGCGCACCATCTCCGTCCAGGTCCCCCACGCACGGCGCGTCTCCCCCTCCGTCACTCACGACCGTCGAGCTCACGAGCACGGCCCCCGTGTGGTCGAAGACCGTCAGCGTGCCGCCCGACTGGTTGAGCACGTCTCCCCGACCATCCCCGTTCCAGTCCATCACCGCCGGCGTGCCCGGGGTGTACGACGTGTCCTCCCACAGCATCGCGCCGCTCAGGTCCATCACACCAGTTCCGGAAATGTGTTCCAGGACACCATCTCCGTCGAGGTCGGCCGCAAAGCTGGTCCCGCTGTACACGCTGGACCGGGCAAGCAGGCTGCCCGAAGCGTCGAAGACGTCCCGGTCCAGGATGACCTCAGGGTTTCCGTCGGCGTCCATGTCCGTGATGGTGGGGTAGCCGAACCGGCTCAGGCCCGTCTCGGTCGTCGCCCACTTGAAGCTGCCGTCGGCCTCCAGCGCCATCAGGCGCCCCTGGTAGGTGGGGACGACCAGATCCGGGCTCCCGTCTGCGTCGATGTCGCCGATCGCCACGCCGGAGGCCGAGTTGATGTAGTGCCACTCCCCGCTGCCATCGACGAGGCCCTGCAGGCTCCAGTGCTGGGCCGAGCCGTCGCCGGAGATGACCCGGAGCACACCGACCGAGTTCCAGCTGCCGCCGGAGAAGGTCACGAAGGCGATGTCGGGAATGTCCCGCTCGTTGACGACGCCGTCCCCGTTGTCGTCCGTCAGCTGCCCCACGGACGGGGTGGACATCACCCGCGTGTAGGACCGGTAGTCGTTCCAGACCCAGCCGTCTGCGGGGTCCGTGCTCCACTCGACCTCGATGTTCCAGGTGTCCGGCGGCTGGGGGGTGTAGGTGCATGCCGGGTCGTCTGCGAACGTCTCTCCGACGGGTGGGTCGACGCAGACGTCCGGGTCGAGTTCTCCATCGCAGTCGCCATCGACGTCGTCGTACCATTGCTCCTGCCCACCGGGGTAGGCCTCGGCGTTTTCATCGTCGCAGTCGCCGCCATCGACGACGAGGCCGTCTCCCGGACAGTCCAAGACCTCCTCGGCGCCAAAGCCATCGCCATCGCCATCGACGTACCCGACCTGGGCGTCGAGGCTGTCCGGGCCATCGATGTTCCCGTCGCAGTCGTTGTCGACGCCGTCACAGACCTCATCTGCCTCGGGGTTGATGGTCGCAACCGCGTCATCACAGTCGCCGTCGTTGTCCACGGTGCCCGACGGCGCCCCACACGCGAAGGCCGGTTCCGCCTCAGCGTCGCCATGGCCGTCGCCGTCCGCGTCGGGCCACCACCCGGTCGCGTCGACGGGGTCTTCGTCGATCAGTCCATCACAATCGTCATCGGCCCCGTTGCAGCGCTCCGGCGCACCAGGGTACGCGGCCCCATCCTCGTCGTTGCAGTCCTCCCCGGCGGGGACACCGTCTCCGTCTGCGTCGATGAGCCGATTCATTCCGCCGCCCTTGCCATCCCCGGTGTCGGAGTTGCAGGCGAACAGGAGGGCGAGCAGGAGGGATCGACGCATGGGGTGCTCCATGGGGGTGGGGTACCGCCGGGCGGACGCGTGACGGCGGGCGGCAGACGGCGGTACCGTAGCCCAGATGGGCCCGCACCCATCCAACTTCCCGAGCCGGATAGGCAGCGCCCACGCCGCGCACGGAGGCAGCGATGAAGAACTCGAAGACCGTCTTCCGGAACCTCGAGAACCGCCTCACACAGGCCCGCTGGTTCGCCGATGGGTGGACCATCTACAACCGCGGTGAGTACCTGCAGCTGTCCAAGGAGAACTGGTACAACGAGAACCAGGGCGGCATCCATTTCGAGACCTACATCGAGGCGCGCGAGATCCGGCAGAAGGCGTTCCCGATCTGCGTCCATGCGGAAGAGGACTGCCCCTCCCAGGCGCGATTCATCCAGGAGCTGCTCGCACTGGAGGGCGACCGGATCAAGGGCTGGAAGGGCTACAAGACCGTCGGACAGGGGTACACCATCTGCGTGCGCACACTCCCCCTGAAGGCCAAGAACCTCGACCAGAGGATCTTCGAGGAGTTCACCCGCCTCCGGCAGCTCGAAGCCGGCATCGAGGCCGCGCTGGACCGGGTCGCCCGATGAGCCGGACCCCTGCACCATGAGCAAACAGAAGAAGAGCCCCTGTGTCGATGTCTGTTCGTACCGCGGCCCCAAGGGCTGGTGCACCGCGTGCGGGCTCACCAGCAAGGAGTCCCGGGGCTGGGCCAGCATGAAGCCC
>JAYYRS010000148.1:0-11561 GCA_036126975.1 Myxococcota bacterium | reverse complement strand
GCGCGCAATGAAGGGGAGTTCGTCGGCCGACAAGGCGCGGGGCGCGGGGAGGACATCACGGACGGACGCTGCGCTCCGTGCCGGCACCCGGACCACCATGACCCGCCATCGGGGCCGTGGAAGCTGCCCGCTGGCTGCGGCAGGGATGTGCATCGGGTCGGAGTCGATCGGCATGCCCGCACCATGATAGGCGCCGCGACAGCTCTCACCGCGAGGCTTGCCGTGCTTGCCGCCACCTTTGCCCTGTTCTCCGCCGTTGCGTTCGTATGGCTGGGGGACCCGCGACCGGCTGCACCGCAGGCGGTGAGCATCCTGCTCGCGTGGGGGCTGGGCGTCCTGGTGCTGAAGCGGCCGCAGGGGGGAGCCACCGCTGTCCTGGTGACCGCACTGCTGGTGCGCGGTGTCCTCCTGCTCGGCGAGCCCGGACTGTCCGACGACCTGTATCGCTACCTGTGGGAGGGTCAGGTCACCGCTGCAGGCGGCAATCCGTACATTCATGCCCCGGCCGACCCGATCTGGGACGGAATCGCGGCACACGACCCCATCCGGGCGGCCGTCAACCATCCCCGGGTTCCCTCCATCTATCCGCCGCTTGCGCTCGAGCTGTTCGCCGTGCTGGCCAAGATCGCCTATGCGCCACTCAGCATTCGTTGCTTCATGGCCCTGTGCGACGCCGGAACGGCCTTTGCCCTCGCCCGGCTGATGGACGCCCGCGGCGACAGCCGAAGCGGCGCATGGCTGTACGCGCTCATGCCACTCGGCGCCATCGAGGCGGCGCATGGCGGCCATCTCGAGGCCGCGGCTCTTCTCCCTCTCGTCGTCGGACTGCTCGCGTGGGAGCGGGGGCGCCCCGGCCTTGGCTGGGTCGGGCTGGCGGCCCTCGTCAAGCTTCTCCCTGCACTGGTCCTGCCGGCTCTGTGGCGACGTTCCCCCTGGCTGCTGGTCCTCGTCGGAGGCCTGGCCGCCTTGACCGCACTGCCATTCGTTGATGGTGGCTCCGCGCTGGCGACCGGCCTCGCCACCTATGCACGCCACTGGTCGTTCAATGGTTCGCTTCACCCCCTGCTGGAGGTCAGCCTCGGCGAGGTGGCTCGGCCGATCTGCGTTGGCATCGCGGCGCTGATGGTGGGCGGCGCATGGTGGCGGCACCGGGACCCTGCGCGGATCGCGCTGTGGGTGGGTGCAGCATTCGTGCTCTGCAGCCCGACGGTGCACCCCTGGTATGTCCTCTGGGTCTGGGTCCCCGCGCTCGTGGTGGGCGTGCGCGCGTGGACCCTGCTGGCGTGGTTGGTGCCCGTGGCGTACATCGCACTCGCCACGATGGATCCAGCGACGGGACAGTGGCAGGAGGCGCGTTGGCCCGCTCTGGTCCAGTACATCCCCTTGGCATGCGCGCTCGCGATGGAGTGGTGGCGGCACTGGACCCGGCCCGGGCCCTGGGCCCCTGGACCGCTCGCGGCCGCATCGCGGTCGCGATTCCGGACCTGACCCGACCGCTCGACCCGCGGCCGGCGCTTCACGCCCTCCAGGACCGGATCGATGGCCGGATGGAAGTCGTCGTAGGACTCGGGCTCCATCGCCCGATGACGCGTGCCGAGCGCGCCCCGCTGAAGCCATGGTCCGCCGTCCAGCACGACCCGGATGACTGCGTGGCCACCGCGGTGGTGGACGGCATCCCCGGCGAAGTCAACCGGCTCGTCGCGTCTGCAGATGCGGTGGTCAGCGTCGGTGTCGCCGAGCTCCATCAATATGCAGGCGTGAGCGGGGGCCACAAAGGAGTCGCGGTGGGCTGCGGGAGCCGCGCTACCCTGGCCGCTCTCCACCATCGGGATCGCGTGCTCGACCCGCACGTCCGGATCGGGCAGGTCGACGGGAATCCATTCCGTGCAGCCGTCGACGGGCTCGGGGCGGCCGCAGGATGCTCCCTCGCACTGTTGTGGGTGCCGTCCGTGGGCGTGTGGCTGGCCGGAGAGCCGGGCGCCGTCGTCCGCGCGGCCATCAAGCGCATGGCGCCATGGGTGCCCGAGCCTCGCACGTGGCCGGGCGCCGTCCTGCGCGTGCCTCCAGCCAAGGCCAGCAGCCTCTACCAGGCGAGTCGCGCCGCGACGTACCTCGCGATGTCCCCCGACCCGCCACTGGAGCACGGCGCGCGCCTCGTTCTCGACGCGGCGTGCCCCGAAGGCCTCGGAAGCGAAGCGGGATTCGTCGCCGCGCTCCGATCGTGCCCGCCGCCCTGGAAGAGCCTGCTGGTCGGCACACCGCCCGCAGGCGCCGGGTCCCAGCGCGCGATCATGCTGGCATTGCTGGCCCGCCACTACCGGCTCGAGGTGGCGGGCTGCGATGACCCGTCGCTCCTGCATGCTGCAGGGATACCCGCCACCCGTGCGCCCGCACCGCGGGGCCCCGACTGGCTGGATGTACCGGCGCCATTCTCGCGACTTCCCCAGCGGGTCTCCGCATGAGCCTTCTCCTCCTGCTGATGGCCTGCACCCAAGCCGACGGGGACCGCGACGCCTACCTCGCGGCACTTCATGCCACATCGCCCGCAGCCGCAGTCGCAGCATGCGGGAGGATCGATGATCCCGTGCTGCATGGAGAGTGCTCGCTGTTTGCCGCTGCCGCACTGGCCCGAAGCGGTGCGGACGGGCGAGCGGCCTGCGGGGGCATCGGCCACGAAGCGTGGCGCGGCGCCTGCTACTTCGAGATTGCAGAGGCGATGGCCCTTCGGGGTTCCGACGCCCGGGAGGCGTGCGGACAGGCGGGCGGATTCCGGTCCCGATGCCTCGCGCATGCGCTCAATCGGGACGGGCCGGAGGTGGCGAACTCGACAACGGATGAGGCCGCCATGCTGCGCGCACTCATTGGCCAGGCACGCGCGCTCGGTCTCGCCGGGCGGGAGGCCGCGGAGGGCGCGACAGATGTCGTCGCCCAGCACGTCGCTGGCCGGTGGCGCCAGCGAGACGACGCCGTCCGGACCTTTCGTCGCATCGACTGTGGTACCGCCGGCGACTCGGCCTGCGCCAAGGCGTATCGACTCGTGGTCAAGGACGTGGCGGGCAGCCCCCGACCCACAAGCCCATGCGTGGATGGCGCCACGCGCGAAGCCGTAGCTGCAGCCGGCCTCCCGGTCTGGGACGACAAACTCGCCCCTCTCGCCGTCCAGGTCTGGGCCGGCATCTGTCGCTGACGGAACGAGCCGGCCCGCACGATGCGTTCCCGGCGGGGTCCTCAACGCATCAGGTCGAGATGCTGGAACGCCGCCAGCACGAGCGCGTGGTGGATCCGGCCATCCCGCATCATGTCCCGAACCGCCTCGAGCGACGCAGTGCGCACGACGATTTCCTCGTTGGGGTCCGGTTCCGGCTCTCCGACCCGGGTCACCCCCTCGACGAGCACCGTCCCGCAGCGATTCGTCTGGATTGCCGGGTTGGGCGCCACGATACCGATCAGGCGTGCGGTCCCTCCCCCGTACCCGGTCTCCTCCCGCAGCTCCCGGAGCCCTGCGGTCAGCATGTCCTCCCCCGGATCGACCATCCCACCGGGAATCTCGAGAGTGACCTCCTGGGTACCATGCCGGTACTGCTGCACGAGGACGATCCCACCGCCCGTCGTCCGCGCCACCACGTTGACCCAGTCGGCGCAGTCAATCGCGACGAAAGGCGCCCGCCTGTCCGGGTCCAGTCCCGACCGTGCGATCCGCTCCCGGACGGTCAGGACCCGGGTCCTGGCGAGCGTACGGGATGACTCCACGACCCACCGGGGCGTTCCGCCACTCACGCTTCCAGCCCGGGCCCCGCGGACACGGTCGCGAGCGCCACAAGCAGCTGTTCGACCTGCGCGGCTTCCGCGTCCAGCTCGAGGAAGGCCTGCCGTTCTGCAGGATCCCGCAACAGCATGTGGGCGACGGCGGCGCACAGGGCGGGGGTCTCGACGTCTCGCTCGAGCAGGCTGCGCACAGGGCGTGCGACGGCAGGCTCCCGCTGGGCAAGCGAAGCGAGCGCCGCCTGCAGGCGCGGCCGGGCGAGGCCGACATCTCGCCGTGGTGCTGCCAACGGCGTCGCGAGAGCGATCCGGTACGGAGAGTCCGCTGCGATCTCCCGTCGGATGCGTGCGCGACCGATGCCGGCGAGGACGATGTTGCTTCTCCCATCGGGCATCGTCTGGTGACGGACGATGCGGCCGACGCCGACGACGGCAGACACCGGCGGCAGCCCCGCCCTCTCCTGCTCGGACGAAAGCATCTGGGGGACGGCAAGAACGCCCGACCCAGCCACCGCATCCGCGACGAGGGACCGGTACCGGGGTTCGAACACGTGCAGGGGGAGGAGCGTGTAGGGGAGGAACACCATCCCCGGAAGCGGGAACAGCGGGAGCGCGGCACAGGCCGCCTCCAGCAGTCGGTCCACGGATTCGTCTTCAGGTTCCACCATGCAACCAACCTACCGCCGACCCGCCCGCGCGCCAGCACCGCATCAGGACTTCGGAACCGCCGATGCCCACGCGGCAAGGTGGGCGGCCCGCGTCTCGGCGTCCATCGAGGGAACGAATCGCTGGTCCTCGACCCATGCGGCACGGATTCCTGCGGCCGAGTCCCATACGCCAGCGCCCAGACCCGCCAGGAAGGCCGCGCCGAGAGCGGTCGTCTCGAGCACCGTGGGTCGCACGCAGGTCACCCCGAGCACATCCGCCTGGAACTGCATCAGAAGGTTGTTGCGAGCTGCGCCTCCGTCCACCTTCAGCTCGGTCAGCGGCGTGCCGGCATCGGCCGACATCGCGCGGAGGATGTCGCCAATCTGAAGGGCGATCCCGTCGAGCACCGCCCGGGCGATGTGGGCCTTCGTGGTGCCCCCCGTGATGCCCGTGAACAAACCTCGGGCATCCGGCCGCCAGTGGGGTGCACCGAGCCCCGCGAGCGCAGGGACGAAGACCACACCGCCGCTGTCTTCGACGCTGCCTGCCAGCTGCTCGATCTCTGCAGCCGTAGAGATGATGCCCAGGCCATCCCTGAGCCACTGTACGGCCGCGCCTGCGATGAAGGCGCTGCCTTCCAGGGCATACGTGGTCACGCCATCCACCCGCCAGCCAACCGTCGTCAGCAGGCCCGTCTTGGACTGCACCGGCGCGGTCCCCGTGTTCATCAGCACGAACGCCCCCGTGCCATAGGTGCACTTTGCTTCGCCCGACTCGAAGCAGGCCTGACCGAACAGCGCGGACTGCTGATCGCCTGCCATGCCCGCCACCGGGATGCCATCCGGCAGGAACCCCAGACCCTGAGTGTGGCCAAGCACCTCTGCGTTGTCGCAGACCCTGGGAAGGCTCGCCATCGGCACCCCCAGGATGTCGCACAGTTCGGCATCCCACTCCATCTGCTGGATGTTGAAGAGGAGCGTTCGTGCCGCGTTCGACGGATCCGTGGCATGGGTCCCGCAGAGCTTCCAACAGAGCCAGGCGTCGATCGTGCCGAACAGCAGGTCGCCGGCCGCGGCGCGCGTGCGTGCACCATCGACGTGGTCGAGCAGCCACGCTGCCTTCGTCCCCGAGAAGTAGGGGTCGAGCACGAGCCCGGTCTTCTCTCTGAACAGGGCTTCCTGACCCGCGGCCTTCAGGGCCGCGCATCGGTCCGCCGTTCGTCGGTCCTGCCAGACCAGGGCACGATGGATGGGGGCACCGGTATGGCGATCCCAGAAGAGTGATGTCTCTCGCTGGTTCGTGATCCCGATGGCCACGATCTTGACCTCACCTGCCTTTTCGAGTGCACCCCGCACTGCGGACTCGATGCTTGCCCAGATCTCGGCGACGTCGTGCTCGACAAGCCCAGGGGCCGGATAGTGGTTGGGAAACTCCACGTTGCAGGCTGCGACGACCCGGACGTTGCGGTCGAGCAGCAGCGCGGTGCTCCCGGTGGTGCCCTGGTCGATGGCGAGGATGACGTCGGTCTTGGACATGGAGAACCTCCGGTGGCGAGGCGTTCTACCACGCACCCGTCCCGCTCCGGCGCCCCTGCCCTCCCCGTGCTACCTTCCGCGCCTGCGGGCCTCCCCAGAGGCGGGCCCGACCCACTCGCAGGAGGAACCATGCGCGCCCACGTGTCCACCCTCGCGTCCCTCATCAGCGCCGTCGCCGTCACGGGCTGCGGCGGCCCCAGCACCACCTACGCGGGAGCGAGCATCCACGAGTACCTCCCGCTCGAGGGCGACCGGGAATGGGAATACTGGCAGTGCGAGCCCAGCTCCTCGAGCTGCACTCCTGATGCGGACTTCGAGACCCTGCTTGTCGAGAAGAACCCCACGACGCGCTCGGCGGGCAACAGCGAAGTCGTCACCCTCGAGTACTCCGTCCTCGAACCGATCGAGCTCCTCCACACCATCGACTGGTCGAGCGACTCGAGGACGGGGATCCAGATCCACGGCTGGTCGGTCGGCGCCGATGGCAGCGAATCCTTCCGCGCGGACAGCCCGATCACGGTCAGTGAATACAAGGCCAACCAGGATGATGTCTTCGAAAGCACCACGGATGGGCTGACCTTCACCTCGACCTTCCTCGGTGAGACGGAATGCACCACCCACTGGGTCCCGAACGATCCCTACAAGTGCGTGCAGTTCCGCATCGAAGGCGGGAACGGCGACGAGCCGATCGTCGGCGACTGGTACTTCTCCCAGAGCTGGGGGATGGTTCGCCATCAGCCGACCGACCTGAACGCGCCGTGGGTCCTGGCCTGCTCCGAGTTCGACGACGACAACTGCTGACCGGGGCCGCGCCCGGAGCCGGTCGACGCCGGTGTCCGACCCGCCCGAAGGCTGCCTGACATGGGCTCCCCGTCTCCAGAGGCACTGCTCACTGCCGCATCCGGTGGATTTGCGGGCCTCGCTGTGCCTGAATCCGCCCGCGAGGCGGCATTGGTGCACCTGCGGCACTGGCTCACCGCACCGCCATTCCGGTCCTATCAGCACCAGCTCGCCGCGCTGGTGGAGGCCGGACGCTGGGAGAGCCTGCTGGATTCCTTCTACCGGGTGCTCCCCTTCGGCACCGGCGGCCGCCGAGGCCCCGTCGGGATCGGACCCAATCGCTTCAACCCCTGGACACTGGGTGCCAGCGTGCAGGGCCACGCCACCTGGCTGCGCAGGACCCGCGGCGAGGGCCCCCTCAAGGTCGTGCTCGCATGCGATGTCCGGCGTTTCACGGACCTCCGCGGAGAGCTCGTGGCCGGCGTACCCGACCCGATCCGCGGCCTGTCGAGCAGGGACTTCGCTGAGATCGCCGCCGAGGTGTATGCAGCGGCGGGCATCAGTGTCGTGCTCCCGGCCGAGGGAGAGGTGCTCAGCACGCCGGAGCTGAGCTTTGCGATCCGCCATCTCGATGCGGATGCGGGTCTCAACATCAGCGCCTCCCACAACCATCCAGACGACAACGGCGGCAAGTTCTACGACCACACCGGGGGACAGGCCGTTCCACCGAGGGACGAGGAGATGGCCGACGAGGTGGCCGCGGTCGCCTGGGTCGACCGGATGAGCCTCGACCGGGCGCGTGCCGCTGGCCTCGTGGAGTCACTTCCCGTACGGTTCAACGAGACCTACCTGCAGGCCGTCGGGGCCTGCATCGGGTCCGACCGCCCCTCCAGCGGTCTGCGGATCGTCTTCACCGGTCTGCACGGGACCGGTACCCGGACCGTCTACCGTTCGCTCCGCAGGGCGGGCTTCGAGGTCGAGCTGGAGCCGACCCAGGCCCCGCAGGACGGGGCGTTCCCGGCGGTGCCGTTCCGCGCACCGAACCCCGAGGTCCCGCGCAGCATGGACGCTGCCGTGGCCCACGCGGCCGCGGTGGATGCGGACCTCGTCATGGCCTGTGACCCAGATGCCGACCGGCTCGGCCTGATGATCCGAAGGCAGAACCATGACCCGATGGCCACCGATCCGGTGCGCTGGGTCTTTGCGAGTGGCAACGACATCGCAGCGCTCGTCACCCACGCCGTGCTGCGCCGCCGGACGGACACCGTCCCGCCGCTCGTCTTCAAGACCGAGGTGACCAGCTCCTTCGTCACGCGGGTCGCGGAAGCACGCGGGGCCCACGTAATTGGCGACCTGCTGGTCGGATTCAAGTACATCGGTGCTGCCCTCGCAGAGCTCGAGGTCCGGGGGCACACCCACGGCGTGCGGGCTGCGCTGTCCCAATTCGCCGTCGGGGTCGAAGAGTCTCACGGGATTCTCGCGACGACGGCCGTGCGCGACAAGGATGCCGCTGGCGGGGCGCTGGTGCTCGCAGACCTCGCGGCCCGGCAGAAAGCGGAGGGCCGCACGCTGTGCGACGTCCTCGCGGACCTCCGCGCCGAGGTCGGGCCGGTCGGAAACGTCCTGATGTCCACCGTCATGCGGGGTGCCGTCGGCCGCGCCCGCATCGCGGACATCCAGGCCAGTCTTCGAACGGCGCCACCGTGCAGGGTCGGCGAGCGGGCGGTCCTCGAGATGCAGGACCGCCAGGATCCGACCGGACCGCTCGGACCCATCCTCTCCGAAACGGATCGCGCAAGTCGCGACGTCCTCGTATTCCAGCTCGAAGGCGACGCCCGAATCGTCCTCCGTCCCAGCGGAACCGAGCCGAAGAACAAGGTCTACGTCGAAGTGGCGGGCCGGCCGGGCCAGTCACCGAACGAACTGCAGCGTGCCGCACGCATCCTCGGAGAGGACTTCGTGCTCGCGATGCTGGGGCGGGTGGGGTTGGAACTGCCGCGCTGGGCTCTGTCGATTTCCGACCTCGTCAGCGTCGAGCACAAGCAGGACTTCGCACGCTCCGTGCTGCCCGAGCTTGTGGATCGACTCGGCTCTGCGAGCCCCGACGAGCTGTCAACCATCGCGGCGTGGCTGGACCCGCGCATCTCCCGCTACGGCGCGGATGCGCGCGCGCTCGTGGCAGACGGTGTGCGCCTCTGGCTCCGCGAATCACGCCCGTCCTGCAGCGAACTGATCCGCCGACTCTTCCGCCGCGGGGGCACCCCATGAGGGAACGCATCTCCGTCTGCTTCGTGTGTCTCGGCAACATCTGCCGATCGCCGACCGCGGAGGGCGTCTTCCGCGAACGGGTCGACGAGGCCGGTCTGTCGGATCGCATCCACATCGACTCTGCGGGCACGGGTGCGTACCACGCCGGAGAACCCGCAGACCCGCGGTCTCGGGCGGAGGCACGACGCCGGGGAGTCGAGCTCCGCAGCATCTCCCGCCAGTTCCAACCCTCCGACTTCCAGCGTTTCGACTACATCCTGGCGATGGATGAGGCCAATCTCCG
This sequence comes from Myxococcota bacterium, assembly GCA_036126975.1. Taxonomy (GTDB): domain Bacteria; phylum Myxococcota_A; class UBA796; order UBA796; family UBA2385; genus JAYYRS01. The sequence continues at coordinate 2,285 of JAYYRS010000148.1, read as the reverse complement.
CAATCTCCGCCGACTGCCCGGCGCGGAAGCCTATGGGGGAACGCTGGCGCTGCTGCGCGCCTTCGACTCCACCGCACCGCCAGACGCGTCCGTTCCAGACCCGTACTACGGCGGCCCTGGCGGATTCGCCGAGGTCTACGACCAGTGTGTCCGCGCGAGCGCTGGTCTGCTGGACCGGATCCGCTCGGATCGAGGCCTGTGACCCTCCCGGCTCAGGCATAGCGGCGCGCCGCTGCATCGAGCTGCACGGCATACCCGCCACCAAAAAGCACCACGTGGACGAGCAGTGGCAGCAGCTGGTAGAGGGCGATCCGCGCTCGCCAGTCCGGTTCGAGCGGTGCGACCTCGTTCAACGCCGCGACCGTTTCGGGTGGAAACCCTCCGAATAGTTCCATCATCGCGAGGTCGACCTCCCGATGTCCGCCGAAGGGCGAAGGATCCACGAGCCAGCTCCGACCCGACGGACCGAAGAGGTGATTGCCGGACCAGAGGTCCCCGTGGAGGCGGGCGGGCGGCTCCGGGGGACCGACCCGATTCGGAAGGGCTCCGATCACGGATTCGAGACGACCGATGGTCGCGGGTCCGAGGCGCCCCTGGTCGACTGCACATCGAAGCAGGGGCCGCAGCCGGCGCTCTCCGTAGAACGTCGGCCAGTCCGGGGCGGCTCGATTGTCCAGTGCAATGGTGGCGAGGTAGCCGGGGCGGTGCCAACCAAACGCCGGTGCACCGGACGCGTGGACCGCCGCCAGGGCCCGTCCGAATGCGGCGGCATCCCCACTGGGCGCCGCTTCGATCCAGTCCAATGCGAGGTGGGCCGGACCGACGCTGCGCACCGCCGGCACACCGGGTCCTCCCGGCACCCGGAGCCACGCGAGGCCGTCCGCTTCCGTCTGGAGCTGGTCCGCGGGCGCGTCCGGCATGTGTTTGCAGAAGAGTCGTCGCCCGTCTGCAAGCTCAACCGCGAACGACCGGGCGATGTCCCCCCCCCGGACGGGCCGGACGAGGGCGGGAGCGCTCCCGAGGTCCATCGCTAGCGCGGTCCGGACACGTTCGGGCAGCTCCACAACCACCTCCTGGCCCCCAGGGTACTCCTGCGTTGCTTCCGGTGGGCCGCCATCGTCACCGGTCCCGGTCTGCGGCCGACGTTCTCCACCGTTCCAGGGGGAACCCGCGCCGCACGTCAGCGCACGGTGCTCACAGCACGGATGAACGTCACGAAACCTGCCACCTGGTCCGCGAGCAGCCCGCCGACCAAGGGGTCGGTCGGCCATCCCGCATCATCGAGCGCGTTGTGCACGCCCGCCAGGAACACCCGGTCGGGGTACTGCAGTGCGTTGCGATACCCGAAGACCGCCTGGAGCTGCTCGACCGGCCGGAGCGCGCCGAATCGCCCCGCCGCAACCCCGGTGAAGCAGACGGGCCGGCGTTCAAACGCCTCCGGAAACGGCAGATGATCGATGAAGAGCTTGAGAACACCCGGCATTCCCCCGTTGTACTCCGGGGTCACCACATGCAGCCCGTCGGCCCCGAGTACGGCATCTGCAAATGCAGCGAAACCACGCGGCTTGGAGGCGTAGGAACCGGAGTCGAGCAGCCCGGCTGGCAGACCCCGAAGGTCCAGCAGCTCTGCATCGACCCCCTCCATGGCGCCGTAGCGGGTGGCGAGCGCGTGACCGACGCGCAGGGACTTGCTCCCTTCTCGGTTGGTACCGGGCAGGACGACGAGTTTCATGGGACCCCCAACGCACCCGTGGCCGTACCCTACCCAGCGCTCAGCGGTAGCCCTGCGCCTGCAGCGCGAAGAGCTGCGCGTAGCGACCGCCCGCTGCCATCAGGGATGGGTGGTCACCCTCCTCGATGACGCGGCCTCCGTCGAGAACAACGATCCGGTCGGCCATGCGGACGGTGCTGAAGCGATGGGAGATGAGGACCGCGATCTGGTTCTCGGTCAGGTGGCGCACCCGATCGAAGATCCGTGCCTCCGCCTCGGCGTCCATCGCGCTGGTCGGCTCATCGAGAACAAGCACGTCTGCGTCCTCTCGCATGAACGCCCGACCCAGAGCGACCTTCTGCCACTGTCCAATGGACAGCTCCCGACCATGCTTGAACCAGCGGCCCAGCTGCGTGTGGAAGGCATCCGGCATTTCTTCGATGAAGGTCGTGGCCATTCCCTTGTCCGCGGCTCGCCGCTGGCGGGCCTCGTCGTCCATGTGCTCCCGATCCCCCACGCCGATGTTCTCGCCCACCGTGAACTGGTACCGGACGAAGTCCTGGAAGATCACGCC
>JAYYRS010000147.1:0-8085 GCA_036126975.1 Myxococcota bacterium | reverse complement strand
AGGCCCCGGACCTCGGGGACATGCGTTGCGGCTGCGGCACCGGGCACACGGGTGTCCCGGGATGCAGCCGCGGCCCGGAGCGCGGCCGGCAAGGCATCCAGGGTGACCTGCTCCCGCTCGCAGAACGGCAGTGCGCGTTCGATCACGTTCTGCAGCTCCCGGACATTGCCCGGCCACCGATAGGCTTCGAATACGGACCGGACCTCAGGGGTCAGACCCGAAACACCCCGGTTGTGGGATGACCGGGCGAGCAGATGGTCCACCAGCATCGGCACGTCGGCGAGACGCTCCCGGAGCGGCGGAAGACAGACCTCGACCACGGCGAGCCGGTAGTAGAGGTCCTCCCGGAAGCGGCCCGCACGCACCTCGGCCTGCAGATCGCGGTTCGTCGCAGCAACCACGCGCACGTCGATGGCGCGCGGGGCGTGCTCGCCGATCCGGCACACCTCCCGCTGCTCGAGCACGCGGAGCAGCTTCGGCTGCAGTTCGAGCGGGAGCTCTCCGATCTCGTCCAGGAATATCGTCCCTCCGTGGGCCGCCTCGAAGACACCCTGCCGGGACTCCACGGCACCAGTGAACGCACCACGGGCATGACCGAACAGGGCACTCTCGATCAGGTTCTCCGGGGCAGCCCCGCAGTCGAAGACCACGAAAGGGCCTTCCGCACAGCGGGAACGGACGTGGACCGCGCGGCTCGCGAGCTCTTTTCCCGTTCCCGTCTCGCCAGTGATCAGGACCGTGAGGGAAGTGGGTGCAACCTTCTGGAGGACACCGAACACCTCGCGCAGGGACACGCTCGCGCCAACCATGCCCTCGAACTGGTGCGTGGCCACGGGCACCACGTCCACGACCTCGTCCAGTGCACGGTAGCGGAGCTCCGTCCGCCCTACGCGAAATCGCGTATCCGGGCCGAGGAACACCTCTCGGACCTTGATCGGCCCCACGAAGGTACCGTTCGTCGAGCCGAGATCCCGCAGAAGCATGCCTTCCGGGGTCCGTACGATTTCAGCGTGGTGTCTGGATACGGTGTTGTCCGACAGTCCGACATCTGCGGACCGGGCACTGCCGATCCGGATGACATCATGTTCGAGCCGCCACTGCTGGCCCGCCTCCGGTCCACTGGTGCAGCAGAGTGCAGCCTGGCGGAGGCGCAGCTGCCGGGTCGCGCCCGTGGTCAGGGTGTTCGTGGTGTCCGTCACCGGCCCATCGTAGCGCGCGATGGGCCCTGCCCGTTCCCGACCGTGGCCACTGGCTCAGGCGTCCTCGGCCATGCGCATCGGGGTCGGGTCGATCGCCAGCTCCCGTCGAAGCTGGGCGGCAGCCACGTAGACCTCCTGGTCTTCTGGCCGGGTCTGCATCCGGTCGAGCTCTGCCAGCGCCTGCAGCGCGCCCGGGCGGTCGCCGCTCGTGGCAAGCAACCGCGCCTCCACCCACCAGCCCACGGCTTGCGCCGGGAGCAGCCGGTTCCCTGCGCGGACCGCATGCAGCGCACGACGGGGCGCGCCAGCTGCGGCTGCTTTCTGGACGAGATGCAGAAGCAGACCCCACTCCTGGGCGATCTCGGCGGCACTCGACCGGCGCGGGACGGTCGGGAGAGGAGGAGGCGCATGGGGCATGCCGGCCGGCCTCGCGCTGATGACGACGGGCCGCCGATGCACCTCTGGCTCCGGATGGGGCATCGGAGCCACGGATTCCACCATGAGGCCGGCCTGGGCCATCCAGTGGTCGAGCTCGTCGCGGGTCCAGGTCCGGATCCGGAGCGTATCCTCCGCCGGTGCCCGATCGACGGGCTCGCCCAGCCAAGCCTGCACCCGCAACCGACCATCTGGCTTGAGGACGCGACGAACCCCACACAGCACGGCCTGCACCAGCGATGGGTCAACGTGCTGGAGCACCGCGAACGCCGTCACCAGGTCGAACGAACGCCTGGGGAATGGGAGGCGCACGCCGTCGTTCACAACGTACCGGAGCGTTGGTCGCTCGGGATGGAGGAGCTTTGCCGCCTCGATCATGCTGGGTGAGACATCGAGCCCGACGACTGCAATGAAGCGATCCGCGAGCGGACCTGCGAGCCGCCCTGTTCCGCAGCCGAGCTCCAAAACCGCGGCGTCCGGGGCAAGGGTGAGCCCTGCGAGCATCGCCTGCAGGTCGACACTGGCGAGACGTTGGGACTCTTCTCGGCCCACATCGTGCGTCTGGCATGCCCACCACGATGCATCCGCCAGCGCGCGCCGCGTCCAGTCAGCGCGCAGCTTTTCCCGCAGATCCATCGCTTGCTCCCGTGGTCCTGGCATCCCTATGCAGCCAGCCGCCGACCTTCCGCGACGAGCAGGTGAATCCCGAACGCCCACGGACGGGCCGGCAGGGGTTAGCGGTCGGACCATGAAGTCCTGGAATCCCCACCGCTGGCGCGGCCTCCCGATCCGCCAGCAGCCTGTCTACGACGACCCGGACGCCGCAGAGCGCGCGCTTGGGGCCCTCGCCGCGCTCCCGCCGCTGGTCCATCCTGGCGAGATCGCGACGCTGCGAAAGCAGCTCGCCGAGGCCGGCGCCGGCCAGCGCTTCCTGCTCCAGGGGGGGGATTGCGCCGAGCGGTTCGTGGATTGCACGGCGGCTGCGATCGAAGCGAAGCTCCGCATCCTTCTCCAGATGAGCGTGGTACTGACCTGGGGTGGGCAGACCCCGGTGGTCCGCGTTGCCCGCCTCGCCGGACAATTCGCCAAGCCTCGCTCCAGCGCCACCGAGCCGTTCGAAGGACGGGAGGTGCTGACCTACCGGGGCGACCACATCAATGGCATCGCCCCATCCGAGCGCGATCCCGACCCCGGACGCCTCCTGCAGGCCTACCACCACTCCGCCACCACGCTGAACTACGTCCGCGCCCTGCTGGACGGTGGATTCGCCGACCTCCATCAGGCAGGCGCGTGGGACCTCGGCTTCGTACGGGATGAGACGCGGCGGAGCTCGTACGAAGGGATGGTCCAGCGCATGCTGGAGGCGGTCCACTTCGTGGAAGCCATCGGCGCCCCCTCCATCGAGGCGTTCAACTCGGTCCGGCTCTTCACGTCCCACGAGGGACTGCTGCTGCCCTATGAGAGCGCACTGACCCGACAGGCCGGCTCCCAGTGGCTGAATCTCGGGGCGCACTTCCTCTGGATCGGGGACCGCACCCGCCAGCTGGACGGAGCCCACGTCGACTACTTCCGCGGGATCGGGAATCCCATTGGCGTCAAGGTCGGGCCGAGCATGGCGCCTCCGGAACTTGTCGAGGTCGTCCGCGCGCTCAACCCCGACAACGAACCTGGAAAGCTGACCCTCATCACGCGGTACGGGGCAAAGCGGGTCCAGGAACTGCTGCCATCCCACATCGCAGCCGTCCAGGGTGCCGGCCTGCAGGTGGTCTGGTCGTGCGATCCGATGCATGGCAACACGCGCAAGACATCCGTGGGACTCAAGACCCGGGACTTCGACGACATCCTCGCCGAGCTGCGGGCGGCCTTCGATGTGCATGCGACGCAGAAGACCGTTCTCGGGGGTGTGCACTTCGAGATGACCGGCGACGATGTCACCGAGTGCACGGGCGGGCCCCAGGGACTGGGCGAGTCCGACCTCTCGCGCGCCTACGAGTCCTTCTGCGACCCTCGCCTGAACAGTGCCCAGAGTCTGGAGGTCGCGTTCCTCGTTGCGCGCAGGCTGCAGCAAGAACGAAGCGGAGCCACACGGGCGGCCAGCACGGGGAGCCGATGACGGACCTGCGCGCGCGCCGGGTGTCGAACCGGCCTCGCGACGAGCCGGTGTCGCGCACTCCGTACGCCGCGACATCCGGGCGAGCGAACTGGCATGATGACCACTGGGCGCCACAAGACACCGTTCCGACACCAGCGCGGCACGTGCAACGGCTATGCTTGGGTGGTTGCTCCTGGAAGGACGCAGATGTCTCCGCTGCTCGCACTCGTCATCGTCCCCGCCTTCGCACGAGACGTTCTCATCAATGAGGTCGTCTACGACCCGGCCAGCAACGATGATGGGCTGGAGTGGGTCGAGCTGTGCAATGCCGGCACCGAACCGGTTGACCTCACGGGGTGGACGCTCGAGAGCGCTGGGACGGCGTGGGGCCTCACGACCATCGGTGGCAGTGCCGCGCTGACCGGCTCGCTGGCTCCCGGCGACTACCTGCTTGTCGGCTACGGCTCCACCACCAACGCAGGCGCGTTCGGTCCGAATCTCCAGAACGGTGGCAGTGCCGCCGATGGGCTTCGAATCAAGGACAGCTTCGGTTCCATCATCGACACGGTCATCTATGAGGGTCCCAACTCGAACGGCCTCGTCGATGACAGCGGCGCCCCCGCGACCGGGACCGCAGGCACCGCCAGCAGCGGCGACAGCATCGCGCGGTTTCCCGACTGCACGGACACCAATGACAGCAGCGTCGACTTCATGGTCTTCGACGCGCGCGACATCACCCCATCGACCGAGAACGTCCCGGGCAGTGGAAGCGGCGGCGACACCGGCATCACCCCCTGCGACAACCCCGCCGCAGACGCATCGATCAAGGTCAACGAGTTCGAGCCCAATCCCGACTGGTCGGACGACACGACGGACGCGGCACGGGAATGGGTCGAGTTGTACAACGCCGGCGGTGAGCCCGTCGACATCTCCCACTGGCAGCTCCAGTTCGAGACGACGCCGAGCGACTGGGGCGCCGCGTCGGGCACCTACGTCATCCCAGAGGGGACCATCATGGGTCCCGGAGACTTCCTTCTCTTGGCTGGTGATGATGTCCCCGGGCTCTTCGCTCTCGACGAGAGCATCGAAGTCATCACGGTCTCCGCCGCGGGTACCCGCGACATCGCGATGGGAACCGCCTCGTCGAATGCAGACGCCGTCCGGATCGTAGACTGCGACGGTACGCCGGTCGATACCGTCCTGTACGGTCACCAAGACGGTGTGGACGACCTCGACCGAAACAGCGACGGGTTCCTCGATGACAGCGGCGCGATCGGCAGTTCGCTGGCGCCCAAGGGCAGCGCCGGGGCGGTGATCGGACGCATCGAGGACGGACTGGACACCGATGGGAGCGGCGATGACTTCCGTCTCATGCTGTTCCCCACGCCTGGGTACTCCAACACCACGGAGCCAGACTGCCCAGGTCTCCGGGACGTGAAGATCAACGAGTTCCTGGTGGCACCGGAGGGTGGTGGGAACAGCGGCGAGTTCGTCGAGCTCTTCAACGCAGGAAGCGAGACCGTCGACCTGACGGGTTGGGGTCTGGGTTCCGCGACATCTGGCAATCCAAGCTACCTGCTGTTCGAGGACGTCCTGCTTGGTGCCGGCGAGTACCTCGTGGTCGCAGGAAGCGCGGCCGTGCCAGGCGCGCAGATCATCGACCCTGAGATGGGCCTCGGCAATGCGACCAGCAACGCCGACCTTGTCCGCCTCCTCCACGCGTGCGGGATTCCCGCAGACTCGGTCATCTACGGGCCGACCTACCTCGAGGACGACGGGAGTCCGGTCGCAGAGTGGATCGACGATGCGGGTGTGTCCGGGTCCGAACTCGACGACCGACTCGCGCCCCGTGCCGGGACCGCGGAGGCCCTCGCGCGGTGCCGCGACGGCGAAGACACCGATGACAGCTACGCCGACTTCGTCATCGACCTGGATCCCACCCCGGGTGCAGCCAATCCCGATACCGGATGCATTCCACCCGTCCCGCCGCGCTGCATTCCCGGCAATCAGTCCGTCAAGATCAACGAGCTGTACCCCAACCCGTCCGGAACGGACTCGGGCAACGACTGGGTCGAGCTCGTCAATACAGGCAACCAGACCGCTGTGGTCGACGCCTGGACCCTGCAGTGGGGCACTTCGAGCTTTGGCAGTGACGTCTCCTTCCCGGCTGGCACCGAGATTCCCCCAGGGGGCTTCCTGCTGGTCGGCGACAGCGAGGTGCCCGCCGACGTCTACACCAGCATCAGCCTGGGCAACGCGAGCACCGCGCCCGACGGCGTCCGGCTCCTTGACTGTCGAGAGGACGGCGATCCGGTCGTCCAGGACACAGTCCTGTACGGCGGGGCCGATGAGACTCCGGAAGACGAAGAGCTGCTCGACGATGCCGGCACGCAGACCATGGCCGTGATGCCCGGTGAAGGGATGACCGTGGGGCGGATGCCAGACGGGCTGGACAGCGATGACAATGGCGCCGACTTCATTGCCAATCTGCAGCCAACGCCCGGCGCCGCAAATGCACTCCCGGAAGGCAGCGATGGCGCCGGCATGGGTACCACTGGGGACGACGATGCCCGGGGATGCGGTTGCGGGGGCGGAAAGTCGGCCAGCACCGGAAAGTCGACCGACAAGAGCTGCGCGGCCGTGGAGCCACGAGGGGGCCTGCTCGCCGCTCTGGTCGCTCTGCTCGCGATTCGACGCCGGCGGACCGACGGGCATGCGACGAGACGCCCATCCCGCGGTACTGCTCCGAGAGCGGCGGAACCGCCCGTCTCTCCATAGTTCGTCGGATATGTCGCATGTTCCACACGGTAGATTCTTCCTGAGAACCACCGCCTAAGCTACGGTCTCACGAATAGACGTGGCGCGTTTCACGCTTATGGAAAACTCCCCGCCGGTTGTGGACAACTTGACGCTTCCTGGCGACCCTCACCCCCGCGGCCATCGCAGTCCCGGACGGCAAAGTCGCGACTGCCGGCGCGGCACAGGCTGCACCAGGTCGCCCTGCGCGATCGCGCAGCCGCCGCACGGAGCGGACTGCTCCATCCGATGGAGGCGAAACCAGCACACCGAACGAACCGAGTAGACAGCCTCGCCGGGACCGCGGGTATCGCAGACGGGGGCGCATCCTTCCCGCCCGCGCCTCCGGGCAGGGGCGTTCTACTCCGGCGGGGTTTCGCTGCGGAATGTGGCTCGCATGTACGCAAGGAGTGCCTGGACCTGCGCATCGTCCAGCGTGTCGCCCCAGGGTGGCATCACCCCTGCCTCGCTCTGTCCGCCCTTCTTGATGACGCCGACCAGGACCTCGTCGGACCGCGCGAGCGGGGTCTGGTCGGCCACATAGTCGGGTGCCAGACCATCATTGCCCCTGCCGTCCACGCCGTGGCAGGCGACGCAATACTGGTTGTAGATGGCCCGAGCGTCGATCTCGCTTCCGGCCACACCCGCTTCGGCGCGGCGGCTCTGCTTTCCCTCCCCCGATGCCGTCGGAGCATGGGTCGTGGCAGTCGCTCGTCCCTCGGACGGAACACGACCCTGGGTCTGATCCGCACCGCACGCGAGCAGCACGGACAACGCAACGATGGGACTGCGCGGCATGGTCCCTCCTTGGAGGACGACGAACCAGCAGGTCGGGTGCCCGCCGCCCGCTCATCGGGCGCGGCGTCCCTCGCCGATCCCGGTCGGTCACGGCGAGGGACGGAGGAATCGGAGCCGTCGCACGTCCGCGACCGCCGCTCCGCTGACGTTCCCAGCTACTGCTCGACCGCATCCCGAGGCTTGATCGGCTCTCCGGGGACCAGCGGGTCGGTGGAGTCGATCTTGCCAGCATCCGAGGACGCATCGATGACCAGCCCCGAGACGGGCTTCTGCGGGAAGAGTCCACCGCGGTTCTCGAACATCGCGAAGCGTTCGCCCCGGGTGGGGTGTCCATCCCTGTTCTTGTCCACGAGAAGTTCGAGGACGACCGGAACGCCCCGATCCGGGACCGCGATCTCGAATGAGCCCGGACCATCGAGCTTCATGTGCGTGAACACACCCGGCACGTTCTCCGGCGGTGCCTCGTTGGGCGCGAAGAACGGAAGGGCCCGGAGGATCAGGTCACCCGAGCAGCCAGAGCACTTGGCCTCGCCGCGGTAGATCGTGTAGGTGCCCTCCTCCATGGCCCGGACCCGTTCCTGGTCGAAGTCACCATCATCATCTTTGTTGACGGTCTCTGCGACCGTGGAGACCACGCTCCGGCCGCCGGGGTTCTGGTCGTTGTGGCCGGGCCCGAACCCGATGGCGGGCTCCGCCTGGGGCTCCCCATCCGGGGGAGGCGGGCCCTTCTGGTCACCGCCTTCTCCCGGCTGGTCCGACGGTGGC
>JAYYRS010000146.1:0-3020 GCA_036126975.1 Myxococcota bacterium | reverse complement strand
TCGACCAGCTTCTACGGGTCCGAGGACGTACAGGGGGGCTGCATCGGCTGCCATGCCATCAACAACGCGACGGACCGCATGGTGGTGACCTACGACGGGGTCAACGGCATGTTCGAGATCCTTGATTGCGAGACCGGTGATCCGGCGGTGCATGTCGGTCGGGATCGGAACCATCGCGTCACGTTCACGACCGTGTCTCCCGACGGTGAGTACCTCATCGCAGCAAAGGGGGGAGACCTCCACCTGTACAGCATGAGCAACGGGCAGCACATCCAGACCTTTGACTACATCCTCGACATGACGCAGCCAGACTTCGCGCCGTCGGGTGACCGCATCGCTGCGGTTCGCATGGCGTGGGGCAACACGGGAGACTTCGACTTCGAAGGCGGCGAGATCGTCAGCATCCCGTTCTCGAACGGTGTGCTCGGGGACCCCGTGGTGGTCGTGCCGACCGACAACCGGCACAACTTCTACTACCCAGCATGGTCCCCGGACGGAGAGTGGCTCGCGTACAACCGCACCACCGGTGCCGCGTACTCCTCCCCGAGGGCGGAGATCTTCCTCACCGACAAGGACGGAAACCGGCACATCCGACTCGACACGGCGAACGGAGAGGGGGAACTGCAGAACTCCTATACGCGATGGGGCCCCCTCCCCGACGACGACGTGCTGTGGCTAGCCTTCTCGAGCAAGCGCACCTATCCTGGGGATTTCGGCACGAACCCCCAGATCTGGGTCACGGCGATCGACACCGAGCGGGCGGCTGCCGGCCAGGATCCCTCGAGCGCGCCCTTCTGGCTTCCCGGGCAGGATCCGGGGGCCGACAACCACCTCCCGCAGTGGTGGGACCAGTGACGTCGATGCTCGTTGCGCTGGGGCTGTGGGGCTGCGGGGAGGCGGCGCAGACCGCCTCCGGAGAGCAGTCGATCGACAACTGGCTGCCCCTCGACGGGGAGGGTGCTTGGACATGGCGGGATGACGGAGCGGACACCGCACCGGATGAGCGGACGCTGCTGCATGGAAGGGACATGGGACAGGGCCGGATCGAGATCCGGCGGGGCGCCCGATGGGCCGATGCCGACATCGTCGGCGGGCTGCGGTTCTCGACGGCCGATGGACTCGAGCTTCGGGCCATGGACCTCGCAGGTCGGAATCTCGGGGGCCGGCCCCGGCTCCTTGCGCCGGCACTGGTGGAGGAAGGAGCGGTCGTCTCCGATGGTTCATGGCGCTGCGATGTCACCATCGACGAAGAAATCGATACGTTCTATGCCCTCTTCGACCGCACCCTGGTGAGCACCTGCGAGGGCAACCAGCTGCCGGGAGGCACCTGGGTGTTCGCGGAGGGCATGGGGCTCGTCGCCATCATTTCGGGCTCCACGACGCTCGACCTCGTCGCGCCCTGGTAGGCGACGCCCCTCAGTCGAGGATGAGGTCGCCGGAGTGCAGGGGCACCCAGAATGCGCCCCCAGGCACGGCGATGGGCTCCGCTGTCAATCGGACCTTGTCGCCGACGGACAGCGTGCACCGCAGCGCCGTCCGCGCGTCGAATCGATTGTGCTTGTCGGGATAGTCCGCACGCACGTTGACCGAATTCGGCATTACCAGGGTCTCCCCGGCAGCGGCGGGGGCGGTCCGTCCCGCGTACCAGTAGCCCACGATACCGCCGCCTTCGACCGTGCACCGGCCGTTGAAGTGGGCCGGCTCCGGGGGAACCTGCGCGGGCTTGGCCTTTGGCGGCGCGTCCGCTGATGTCCCGGTCGCCGCATCGAGCGGATTCCCCGCCATCCAGGGGCGGTCTGCCGGTCGGGCAGGCGTCGGGTCTTCCACCGCGACGAGTGCGGGGGCGGCGGCGGGAGGTGCCACCACCGCTCGCGATGCAGCCACCTGCACATCGGACACGGAGGCAGCGGTCGCCGCATCGCGGTGTCCCACTCCGACGTAGGCCGCCAGCCCCAGGAGGGCGACCGCAGACGCCGCGAGGGCGGGCACGACGAATGGCCGGTCCACCATGGGGATGATTCCGGGGGTCTGGCTGCCGGTAAGCACCTGACAGACACCCACCAGGTTGCCGTCTGCTGGCGCCCGGCGGGCGATGGCGTGCGCCAGTAGACGGGTCCGCCCCTGGTCGTCTGCGTTCCCGAGGAGCGCGAGCCAAGCGTCCTCCGGCGACGCCATGGGGTCCCGGTCGGGACGCACGCCGGCTTCGTGCGCCAGGGTCCGCCGGTCGGAGGGGGTCGGGAAGCGCTTCGCGAAGAAGGCAGCCAGCTGGTGTAGATCTTCGGTGTCGAGCCGCATGGAAGGACGGTAGCACGGTTTACATGTCAAGTCTATCAATGATGCAAGCCCTGCAGAAGTGGCCTTGACGCCCCCCCCTGCCCGAGGGTAGCCATGGAGCATGATGACCGTCGGTGAGTCCTGCTGCACCCCTCCCGCCCAGTGGCGATGGTGGCGCCATGCTCCGGCGGTCCCATCACGGCCCTGAGGCGCTCCTCCCTGGTGTCTCCCTCCTGATTCGGACCGCTGGCTCGATGCAGCGGCGCGGCCCCGTGCGCCGGCGACCTGCTCCCCTGGACGCTGCGAAATGCTCAAAGATTCCCCCTTCGACATCCTGGCTGACCTCGACACACCGGTGTCCGCCTTCCGGAAGCTGCATGCGATGCGGCCCCGGTTCCTTTTGGAGTCGGTCGAAGGAGGAGAACGCGTTGGCCGGTACAGCTTCGTCGGGTTCGGCAATGGACCGAGCCTGCATCTGGTCGGCAACGAACTGTTCGAAGATGGGGTCGCAAGGCCAGCACCCGCCGACCGAGATGGGCTGCTCGAAGCGCTGCGGGCCACCCTCGCCCGGGCGCCCCGGCTGGCGCCTGTGGTGCCCGGCCTCCCGGTCCAGGGCGGGTTGGTTGGAGCACTTGGCTACGAGCTGGTCCGGCGCCTGGAGAGGGTGCGAACTGCGCGCCCTGACGCGGGGACGGTCGGTTCCGCGCCCGAAGACCGGGCGCGCGGGGCCGTGGATGAGCCGGAGC
>JAYYRS010000145.1:0-10245 GCA_036126975.1 Myxococcota bacterium | reverse complement strand
ACGCCGTCGCCAGGAACCTCTTCGGTCGTAGAGCCAGGGTACACATCGGCGCCGAGGTAGCCCGCCTGGTCGCCATCGAGGCAGTCCCCACCAGACGCAGCGTAGCCGTCCGGGGCTTCGCAGGCCGTCCGGGTGTCCCCGTCCACCCCGTAGCCATCGCCATCCGCGTCGCGGAACCACGTCGGACCGACGGCGACATCCTCATCGACCTCGCCATCGCAGTCCTGATCCAGGCCGTCGCAGACCTCCACCGCACCGGGATGCACGGTTGGGTCGGCGTCATCACAATCATCACCTGTGGCCTGGTAGGCCTCGTTGGGCGCCTCGCATGCGGTCACGGGCGCTCGGGCGTCTCCGAATCCATCGCCGTCGCCGTCCAGGTACCAGACCGTGGCATCCTCGGCGTCGGTGTCTTCGGGCTCGGTGTCACAGTCGTCATCGACGCCGTTGCAGACCTCCACGGCGCCGGGGTTCACCGCTGCATCGGTGTCGTCGCAGTCCAGGGCGTTTGCAGCCTCTCCGGTGGCGGGGGTGCAGCCCCGCCCGAGGAACGCCTGTGGATCCCCGAACCCGTCCTGATCAACATCCTGGTAGATCGAAACGGGCGCTGGACAGTCCGACGATGGGCGCCCCAGGACCCCATCGTCGAGGGTCCAGGTGGACGCGCAACCACCGTGGAGGAGCGCGACCAGCGGGGTCATGGCGGTCTGCTTCACTGGCGCACCTCTGGGGTGAAGCCCAGGGCAACCGTCATCCACGGCAGCAGCCGCGTGCCGTCCCCCATGGCGCCAGCATGCAGGTCCAGTCCGCCCTGGGCGGGGCCGGTTCGGAACAGGGGCACCACGACGCCAACCTCTCCGCCTGCGCCCATCGACGTACCGCGGACCCGCTCCTCCTCGCAGGCGTTCCGCACACATGCGGTGGGGTCTGCCGTGGCGGCCACGCCCACGGAGCGTCCCGCGCCCACGCCGTAGAGCGGCCCGGCTTCGAGCCGGACGGCTCCGAGATCCCACCCGAGCAGCAGCTCCGCAGTTCCGAGATACAACTGCTGCCCGCCCGCACCCGCAGTCCCCATGAGCGCGCGGCCGACGAACAGTCCGGAGAGATGCAGCGCGCCGCTCCGCCACGCGAGCCCGGCACCCAGCACGGGCGCGAGCCCGGCGCTGGATGGTGGTGCGAGCACGCCCATCGCCGGCGCCGTGGCGCCGCCGAGACCCAGCCCGGCGCGGGTGCGCAGTCCGGTCTTGGGCGCGGCCTGCGTGCTGCCAGGACGGGACTTTGTACCCGGGTCGGTCGGGTTCTGTCTCGCCTCGCCTTCGCCCGCAATGGTGATCAAGCTCTCGGTGCGGCCGGCATCGACCTGGAAGCGAGCCTCGCCAATCTGATAGGTCCCGGCCGGCAGGAAGCCGGTGAACCGGCGCCGTTCGTGCAGCGCCGCGTCGGCGTGGCGGATTGCGGCGCGGGCCACCGGTGCGAACGGCGCGGGGACCTGCTCCAGGGACCACGGATCCGCCGGTCGGGCGGAGAGCTCGAGCTGCACACGGCCGAAGCGGGAGAGCACGTCTTCGCGCTGGGCCGCAGCGTCCGGCGCGCCCGCCTGGACGGCGCGCTCGAGCCGATCGAGGACGGCATCGATGTCGCCGGAGCTGCGGGCCGACTCCACGGCAAGCATGTGGTGCTCGGCCGCGACCACCACGCCGTGCTTCTCGAGAGGCAGCAGCCGCGAATAGAGCTGCTCCACTCCCTTCCACTGCTGCCGCGCAGCGAGGACCTTCATCTCCTCGACGATGCGATCCCGCTCCGCCTCTTCGGCCTGCGAGGCGGCGTGGGCAGCGGGTGCCACCGCCAGCAGCGCCCCGAGGATGGCTGACCGCATCTCGTCTCCGGATCTCTTCGAGAGCATGCCTCGGGGGCAGGTGGACGCCGATTGCAGCACGGTGTCCCGGGACCGGCAGGGGGGACGCCGCGGCCCCGGGGGCCGGCGTCGCCATCTGCGCAGCAGGGCAGTGGGCCCGGGATCCACCCGGTGGGGTCGGGAAAGCCCTCCGAGGATCCACGCGGATCCGGGGTCATATCCCTCGGATCCACCCGGTTCCGGAAGCGCTGCCGGCCTCGGATGTTGGGTCGGAGAGGTTTAGTTTTTGCGAGAAGAAAAATTTTCCGTCGGGGGGATGATGGTGACGAAAATTCAGTTTCCAAATGAATAATTCGAATATCGGTGGACGGATGCGGGGGGTGCTGAGCAGCTTTTTTTCAGGCCTTCCTACAACGATTTCGCGCCCCGGCCGACGAGTGCTCCAGCGCAGGTTGCGGAACCTGGCGCGAAACCAAAACCAGACCCCAACAGGCAGGGAGGTCTCTCATGTCCATGACCGTGCGTACGAACGTCGCATCCATGATGGCTCAGGGTAGCTTGAGCCGCACCAACAAGAACCTGGCGACATCGCTTGCGCGAATCAGCTCCGGGCTTCGCATCAACAAGGCGGCGGATGATTCCGCGGGCCTCGGCGTCGCCACCAACCTGGAGACGTCGGTGTCGTCGACGCGCCAGGCGATGCGGAACACCAACGACGGAATCTCCATCATCCAGACGGCGGAGTCAGCGGCCAACGAGGTCACGGACATCCTGCAGCGGATGCGCGAGCTGGCGGTCCAGTCCGCCTCGGAGACCCTCGACGACGACGAGCGGTCCTACATCCAGGACGAGTTCGTCCAGCTCTCTGAAGAGGTCGAGCGCATCGCGCAGGTGACGGAGTTCAACGGCGTGGCGCTCACCAACAACACCAGCACGCAGCTCGATGTCCAGGTCGGCATCCAGAACGCGACGACCAGCCGGATCAGCATCGATCTCGGCGACCTGCGGGCCACGGCGCTCGGTGTGGCGTCGTCGCAGATGGCGCTCGATAGCGTGACGTCGGCCCAGGAGGCGCTCGAAGCGCTCGACACCGCTCTCGACTCCGTGAACGGTCTGCGGTCTGGTCTCGGTGCGGTGCAGAACCGCCTGGACAGCGCCCTGAACAACTCCCAGGTGTACTCCGAGGCGTTGTCCAGTGCCGAGTCGAGCATCCGCGACACCGATTTCGCGGACGAGACGTCGAAGCTCACGAAGTACCAGATCATGCAGCAGGCTGGTGTGGCCGCCCTCGCGCAGGCCAAGAACATCAACCAGTCCGTCATCTCGCTGCTTTCCTGATTCAAACCGGTCTGGCCGGCAGGACGGCTCCCTGCCGCCGCCCGGTCGGCCGACCTGCCGCCGTCACCCTTCCGCAGGGGTGGCGGCGGTACCTGCTTTGGGCCGTTGTGGCTTCGCGGCGCTACGCTGTGTCGGAATGGGACCGGGAGGCGTGGTGGTCGGGTTGCTCCTGCTTGTCGCGTGCGGTCCGTCCGCGGCACCGACGTCGACCGGGGATCCCGGCACCCCGGGGTCGCCACCGGCGGTGGGTGGGGCGCTCGAACTCGCGCTTCTCGACGATGACGAACCGCGGACCTACGTTGCGCGCACGGTCCGGACCGACGTCGCCGCCAGTGCCAGCGTCGGAGGAGGGGACCTGGAAGGTCAGGTGGACTACCGGACCGTGGTGGATGGAGCGGTGGTCTGCGATGCGGCGATCGCCCTGCGAGGTGCAGTGTGGTCGGAGAGCTGTGACGGCTGCAGCTATGCGTTCGCGGTCGAGGGTTCGGTCACGACGGACGCGGGCACGGAGGACTGCCAGCTCTACGGTCCGCTGTCCTACACCTCGGACACGATCTGGCGAGAGCACCGGCTGGCGTTCTGGGATTCTGACGCGGAAGCCGGCCCGGACGGACGGGTGATCGAGATGCCGGACGTGAGCCGTGTGGGGTACCTCATCGACTACGCGGCCTACGGCGGGGGGCAGTACGGTCCGTACTGGTGGACCCTCGCGACGCCCTACACGGACACCCGGGGGTTTGCCCGGGATGGCGACCGCCTCGCCTGGTGGCTGGACGAGCTCGCGGAATCCGTGGTGCCGACCTGGTACCGGGAGTGTGATGGGCTGTCAGGGACCGTGCTGCCGCCGCCGGCCGTGTCCGGGCCCGCTGCGGGACAGGTCGACTGCTCGGGAGAGGTGGCGGACCGCTGGACCTTCGAGGCGGACGCAGGGACGACGCTTCTCATCGCAGCCGATACGGTCGGCGCAGACACGGCCGCGGACCTTGCGTTGTTCGTGAACGGTCCCGACGGGTGCACGCTGACCTTCGCGGACGACAGCTTCCCGTGCACGCATCCTCCCGTGGACCATTCCTGTCCCGCCGTGCAGATTCCGAGCGCGGGCGCGGGCATCTACCAGGTCGCCGTGTGGTCGTACGGAGACTGCGTGGGAGACGTCGCCGGCTATCGACTCGCGGCGTGGACGGTCCAGCCCTGAGGCCTGGACCCGGCAGACCCGTGCGCCTGCAAGGCGGGATACCATGCGGAGCGTGCCGGCCCGCGCCGGGAGGAGGAGTCGCATGAACACGCCGCGATCGATGTGCTGGAGCCTGTTGCCCGTCCTGGCACTCCTGGCTGCGTGCGGGGACAAGGATGGCGACGAGGACACCGCCGACCCGGGCGTGTACCTCATGACCGACCGCGACGGCGACGGGTACCCCATCGGTGTGGACTGCAACGATGACGCCGTCCGGATCAACCCGGGCGCGGCCGAGCGCTGCGATGGCATCGACAACGACTGTGACGGGGAGATCGATGAGGATGGCATCGACGCGCCGTTCTGGTACGCCGATCACGACGGGGACGGCTTCGGCGTCACGGTGTACACCGAGCATGCCTGCGAGATGCCCGAGGGCTTCTCCGCGATCGATGGGGACTGCAATGACTTCGACGCCGCGGTGCATCCGGACGCGGTCGAGGTCTGCGACGATATCGACAATGACTGCGACACGGTCGTAGACGGCGCCTTCGCGGAGGGCAAGACCGACTTCTACCGGGATGCAGACGCGGACGGCTACGGAGATGCCGACAGCATCCTCGCGGGGTGCGACGCGCCCCCGGGGTACGTCGACAACGCCGACGACTGCGACGACGGAGCGGCGACCGACTACCCCGGAGCGGACGAACTGTGCGACGAGGTCGACAACGACTGCGACGGGCGGCTGGATGAGACCTGCGCGACTGAGGTGTCGGAGGCCTTCGCCAGCTTCACTGGCGAGGACATCCTCGACTATGCCGGCTACGACCTCTCCGCGGAAGGCGACCTGAACGGAGACGGCATCGCGGACCTCGTGGTGGGCGCTCCCCAGCACGACACTGCCATCACGAACGTCGGGCGGGTCTACATCGTCCATGGTCCGGTCACCGCAGGCGAGCAGGACCTCGCGGATGCAGACGGGGTCATCACCGGCGCGCAGCGGAGCAGCTACCTCGGCTACGAGCTGCGGTCCGGGCATGATTTTGATGCCGATGGATACGACGACCTGCTGGTGAGCGCCTACTACGCGGACGTGACGACCGCGGACGACTCGAACGAGGGGCTCGCCTTCCTCTTCAGCGGACCGCTGAGCGGTTCTGTCGACATCGCGGACGCCACGACCGTGTTCACGGGCGAGAACGACACCGACCTGCTCGGCCAGTACTTCATCGATGGGCTGGGTGATCTCGACGGCAGCGGTTCGATCGACGTCGCCGTCGGCGCGCACTACCACGACCCGGTCGACCCCGACGATGGCGAGACGGAGTACCAGCAGGGGGGCGCGGTCTATGTCTTCTACGACCCCGGCCCCGGGACGCTGTCTGGCGCGGACGCCGACGCCACGGTCATCGGCACATCGACCGCCGAATACATCGGCTACAACGGGGACGCGGCGGATCTCGACGGAGATGGCCTGCTGGACCTCATCGTCGGGGCCAGTGGCGAGGCCGAGGTCTACGTGTACACCGGCGCGATGAGCGGCACCTATACGGTCGATGATGCGGACATCCTGTTCGACGGCCGCAGCGGGTCGGCTGTCGGGTCCAATCTCGCCGCGGGGGACTTCGACGGTGATGGAAACATGGACCTCGCCGTCGGCTCCAAGTACGACGACGGCGCGGCGCAGGATGCAGGCCGGGTGTACGCCCTCACCGGCCCGTTCCCGGCCGGGTCCGAGGTCGATGTCGAAGGCGAGGCGGTGTTCGAGACCTACGAGACGCAGTCCTCGCGGTTCTTCGGGACCCAGATCAGCGCATTCACCGCGGGGGACGTGGACGGCGATGGGTTCGACGACCTGCTCGTCGGGTCGTACCAGAACGCGGAGAGCGCCTACCAGTCCGGCGCGGCCCTGCTCTACTTCGGCCCGCTCAGCGGCAGTCGCTCCGTGAAGGATGCCGACCGGCCCCTTGTCGGTTCCGGAAGCAGCCAGAGCGTGGGGATCGGGGCGTCGATCGGAGACCTCGACGGAGATGGGATCCAGGACGTGGCGGTCGGTGCACGCGGGTACGCCTACTCCCGGGGCGCCGTGTTCATCTTCCCGGGCGCCGCGCTCTGAGCGGGTGTCGGGTCCGGCGCCCGTGGGCGGCGGGGTTCACCCCTGCTCGCGGACGAGGACGAAGAAGTGCCCGAGGGCCTTCTCCTTCTTGAAGGCGGCGCCGATCGAGACGTGCCGGGAGACCCGCCGCATGAAGTCGCGGGTCTTGTTGTAGACGAAGAACTGCAGGCCGCGGGAGTTCGGAACCACCGGGGGCCAGCCGGCCGGGACCGCGCCCGCAGGGACCTGGAAGTAGTCGACGACCACGGCGCCTCGGGCTTCCCAATCCGGGTGGTCTGGCGTGGGCATGGCCACGAAGTAGCCGGGACCGATCAGTCTCCGGGTGGGCGCCTCGTTGTACCCATACAGCCCGCGCCCGCACCAGGCGTCATCAGATTGCGGTCGGGAGAAGCGCTTCTGGAAGAGCTTCTGGCTGGCTGGCAGCGGCAGCGTGTTGCGGCCATGGTGGATGACGGGTGTCCGGTCCGGGACACCGTCCGGGACGAAGTGGTCGAGCGTGATGGCGGGGCCGGCGGCTGCGCGCTCGTACATCGCCCTCTGGCCCGCCCGATCGAGCGAGAATGCGGCCTGCGTGCGGCCACCATGGTCAAGGCCATCCAGCCAGGATGCGATCTCCTCGATGCCGGTGCCCGGTTCGTCGAGCATGGACTGGAGCGACATGGTCATCCTCCTTCAGGCTGTCCCGGTGCGCCGCATGGGCCGGACGTGCTGCGCGACAGCCATCAGACCGGTTCAGACGCGTTGCGCTGGTCCATGATGACCCGCTCGGCGGTTGCAGCCCAGCGCGTCAAGGTCGCATCGGAGATGGGTGCCACCCACCGGTCGTCGATTCCCGACCGGTTCCGGGCGAAGTCCCAGACCCGTCCCTCCAGCGCGGCGCCTGCCAGGATGTTGGCCGCGTAGACGGCACCGGGCGTATCCAGCTGGCCGGGTGTCAACCGCCCGGGTGAGTGATGGTCGCCGACGGCGTGTAGCGCGGGCAGGGGCAGTCCCCAGAGGTCGAGGAGCGCTGCGCCGGCATCCGCGTGGTCGCATCCCAACTGCTCCCGCTCGACGGCGTGAAGCGGACGGCCGGTCTCGGCTGCGGTGGCGAGGACGCGCGCGTACCGCCGAGGGTACCCCTTCGCGAGTGCGAGCTTGCCGACGTCGTGCAGCAGGGCGGCGGTGGTTGCCTCGGGCGCGAGCCCACCGGACACGATGTGGCCCGCGATGCGTGCCGTCGCGACGGAGTGCGAGCGCAGGAACGAGAGGTCGAGATCACCCTCGAGGCGCCCGAAGGCCTCGAACACCTCCGCGGTGAGCACCAGCTTCCTCAGGAGATCGAGCCCAAGGACGCGCAGGGCGTCGCGTGTGGTGCCGACCCGCCTCGGGAGTCCGACCCACGCGCTGTTGGCCAACTGCAGGAGCCTGGCTGCGATCGCGGGATCCCGGTCGACGATGCCCGAGATTCGATGGAGCCCGGCGCTCTCGTCGCCCATGACGTCGGTGAGTTCGGTGTAGAGCTTCGGTGTGCTCGGGAGCCGGTCGACGCGCTCGAGGATCACGGACAGACCCGAGACGGCGAGTCGGCGTCGAAGCGCGCCGGCGCGCGTCACGTGGTCCCGGAGCGTGGGAAACGGGCAGGGTTTGTGCAGCAGGAGGTGGGCCACAGGCAGCGCCTTGACCTTGAGGGCGCGCCCCATCTGCCCGGTCAGGACGATGCGGATCGTCGTGGGCCACCGCCGACGGACCTCGGCGAGCAGGGCCGCGCCGTCCATGCGCGGCATGATCATGTCGGTGACGATGACATCGACCTCGGACGCATCAAGCAGCGCCAGGGCCTCCTCTCCGTCAGCCGCAAACCGGGCCGCGATGGGACATTCGGTCTCTCGCTGGATCGACCGTGCGATGGCCGACCGGACCAGGGGGTCGTCATCCACGAACAGGACCGTTGCGGGTGGCTGCGGGCCAGCTTCCCGATCGTCCGGCCCGGGATCCTTGAGCGGCTTCTTTGGCTGCACGGCGGCCTTGGTGGGGGTTCGCGGCGCTGGATGCCGGACGATCTTCGGCCAGATCCAACCGGGACGCAAAGGCGTCGATGCCCCATGGATGGACGCGGTCCGTGGTTCGCGGCGCCCCCGGGAGATTCTCGATGCGGGCATGCCCGACCGGGCCATGGCCGTCGGTCGGGTGCTGCAGGCGGGTACGGTGCGCGGGCGCATCCCGGTCCGCCGATGGCGTCTGTGCTCAGGGGCTGCCGATGAACCCGGGGTTGGGCGCGCTGGCGATGTTGCCCTCTGCGGCTGCGGCCTCGGACCCGTTGGCTTCGCCGTTGAGCGAGCTGTAGTCGAGTCGGATCCGACCGTCCCCACCGTCTCCGGCGTACACCCCGAGGGCAGCTGCGCTCTCCGCGCCGGCGCCGCCTGTCGCGAGGATGCTGTCGACTGCGAGCTGGAGCGTCGTCGCGACAAGGTAGATCGCGCCGCCCGCGCCGCCACCACCGCTGCCGGCCTCCGAGCTCGCGCCGTGACCGCAGCCGTTGATGGCGGTCCCGCACCCCACGTTTCCATCGGCGCCTCGGGCATCGATGGCGCCGGTGACGGTCAGCTCCGCCGCGCGGAGAAGCAGGGCGCCACCACCGGCGCCGCCCGCGCCACCGATGCCGTCCTCGGAAATCGAATCGAGCGCACCTGCACCACCGCCGCCGCCCATGTGGAGCTTCACCAGTGTCGTGTCGCCGATCACGGCACCGGAGGCGCCTCCGCTGCCGTAGAGGTCGTTGCTCGACTCGCCATCAAAGCCCTCGCTGCCGTGGGATCCGCCGGCGCCGCTGCCCGTGCAGTCGCCACAGGCGCTGCCCGTGCTGCCGCCGCCGCCACCCCCGCTGACGTTGGCCACCGTGCCCTTGTCGCCGCGACCTTCGGTGCTCGTGCCTGCACGGCCGGAGCTGTCGTGGGAGTTGTTCGGATCGCCGCCTTCGTAGCCAGCACCGCGGAGGTCGAGCGTACCGGAGATGTCGACGGTGCCGGTTGCGAGGATCGCCATCACTCCGCCGCAGTCCCCGTCAAAGCCCTCGGCGCTGAGGGTCCCACTCACGGTGAGGTCCGTGACCTGGGGAACGCGGAGGAGCGCGACGCTGAGGGATCGCAGCTGCGAGTTGTCGGGTCCGAAGGAGCCGGAGACGGCTTCGAGGGCCGTCACCGTGTTCGCGCTCGGGTCGACGGCGCCGACGTCGAGCAGGGTCCAGCGGCCGACGTCGTCTGCCTCTGTCGGACGCCCTTCGAGAGAGATGACCATCGCCCGGTCGCCCGGCGAGAAGGCGCTGGCGTCGGAGACCACCACCTGGTCTCCGACCACGGACCAGACCTCGACGCATGCCCCGCCGATGTCGGCGAAGGTGCCGTCGACGATGCTGAGCGCGCCGTCTGCGCCGGTTCCGTAGAGCAGGTTGTCGTCGATCGCGCCGTCGCAGTCATTGTCGACGCCGTCGGCCACGCCGGAGCCGGTCCCGCCGTCTTCGTCTGCACCCGGGTAGACGGTCCCGTCGGTGTCATCGCAGTCGGAGTCATCGCTGACGTAGCCGAGCGGCTGGCTGCACGCCTCGGTCGTGTTCGCGGGGTCACCGTAGGTGTCGCCATCGGTGTCCGCGTAGTAGGTGTCGTAGTCGAACAGGTTCGGGTCATCGACCTGTCCGTTGCAGTCGTTGTCGCGGCCGTCGCATGTCTCGGTCCCTGCTGGATGGACGCGCGGGTCGGAGTCATCGCAGTCGCCGGCGATGGCGGT
>JAYYRS010000144.1:0-2732 GCA_036126975.1 Myxococcota bacterium | reverse complement strand
GGGGGTCGCGATGGCCCGCGCCCGAGCGGCGCCGGCGTCGAGGATGCGGTCCAGTTCGCCGGGGTCGTCCGTGATCCGCGCGTACTCCGCGCGGATGGGGGCCACCGTGGCCTCCACCGCCTCCACCAGATCCTTCTTGAGGTAGCCGTAGCCGCGGCCCGCATACCGGGCGCCGATGGTGGCCGCGTCTTCACCGGTGAGCACACTGAAGATGGTCAGGAGGTTCCGGACCCCGGGGCCGGCATGCGCGGGCCTGAACTCCGAACCGGTGTCCGTCTTGGCTCGCATGATCGCCTTCTTGACCTTCTTCGGAGGGTCGAGCTGGTAGATGGCGTGTCCAGAGCCGTTCGCGGACTTCGACATCTTCGCCGTGGGGTCGTCGAGCCCCATGATGCGCGCGCCGGCAGCGCGAACCCGATGCCGGGGCACGACGAAGGTGTCTCCAAACATGTGGTTGAAGCGAGCCGCGATGTCTCGCGCCAGTTCGATGTGCTGCACCTGGTCCTCGCCGACCGGCACGACGTCGGTGTCGTAGAGCAGGATGTCTGCAGCCTGGAGGACCGGGTAGGTGAGCAGCCCCGTGCCCACGGACTCCCGGGTGTCGGCCTTGGACTTGAACTGCGTCATCTTGTGCAGCCACGACAGGGGGGTGGTGCACGAAAGGACCCAGGCGAGCTCGGCATGGGCGCGCACCTCGGACTGGATGAAGATGGTCGCCTTCCCGGGATCGATGCCACACGCGATGTAGAGCGCGGACAGCTCCCGTGATTTCGCCCGAAGCGCTGCCGGGTCGATATTCTCTGGGACCGTGAGGGCGTGCAGGTCGACGATGCAGAAGGTGCAGTCGTGGGTGTCGAGGATGTCCCGCCATTGGGAGAGGGCGCCGACGTAGTTGCCGATGTGCAGGCCCCCGGAGGGCTGGACACCACTGAACACCCGCTGCTTCCGCGTCTCGTCGCTCATCGTCTCGCCTGCTGGGGGAGGGAGCGGGGCCTATCTCGGCGCGGTCTCGCCGTCTCTCCACCCCGCCGGTCCAGGGGATGGCGCTGGCCATGACGGACGCCCGACCGGCGAAGCCGGGTCAGCGGGCCGTCTCCATGAACACCCGGAGATCGTCGATCACGCCCCGGATGCCGACCCCCTGGAACCACCGGACCAGGAACGCGGGGACATGCCCTCCAGCCAGGTACCGGACCTCATAGACCAGTCGTGTGCGGCCGTCTCTGGCGGTGACCTCCCAGTAGCCGTCGGAGAGCGCAGGTTCGACGCCATCGGTCTTGCATCCCCGCTGGTCGGTCGCCTTGTTCCAGGAGAATCGTTGCCCACCGGGGACAGAGGCCGTCCGGACTTCGACGACCACCTCCCGGTCGGATGCGCCGACGGCGCGGTGCACCTGACAGACCCGCTCGATGCCATCGGCCGACGAGAGGATCTCCGCGCTGTGGAGGCTGGCGAAGACATGGTGATGCGTCCCTGGCGCGCCCAGGACCCTCGTGAGCGCGGCGGGGTCGATGTCCCAGTCGCACTCCACCCGGACCGGCAGGGCGCCGGAGGGTTCCGGATTGCCCTTGAAGAAGGTGCAGCCCTGCTCCGTCCCGGTCGCGACCCAGCCCGCATGGGCAACGCCGACCGCGAGAAGAAGGGCGAACATGCAGCCTCCATCCGGGGGGCACTGGGAGAGCGCAGGACCGATGGCTTCGATAGTACCGGGGAGCCGCAGGGGTGCGTCAACCGCCGCCCGCCCGCAGACGGCGCCATCTGCGGGCCCCTGCGATAGGGTGCTGTCGCGAACCCCCGGAGGCCCGCGCCCGTGACCCCGACGCGCCGCCTTGGCTTTTCCCTTGTCGCCGTCGTCGGCGTGACCCTGGGCCTTGAACTCGCCGCTCGTGGCCTGCAGTGGGTGGCGCCCTCGTTATCGGTCGTGGCGCCCAACCAGGCCGGACTCGGGCCTGGAGTCTCCCTCGAGCCCGACCCGGAGCTCCTGTTCCGTTCCCGGACGGGGCAGTCGCGTTCGGAGAGCGTGCAGGTCGAGATCAACGACCTTGGCATGCGCGGGGATGCAGTGCCGCCGCCTGGGCCCGCTGCCCGGGTGGTCTACCTCGGTGATTCCAGCGTCTTCGGCTGGGGCGTGCCCCGCGACGAGGCCTTTCCGTGGGCGACCGGGCGTCGGCTCGCGCGGGACCGGCGGCAGGTCGTGACCCTGAATGCGGGCACGCCAGGCTATTCGTCTGCGCAGTCCCGCTTCCAGCTCGAGAAGCTCGGGCCGAAGCTGGCGCCAGACGTGGTCGTCATCGCGAGCCTCTGGTCGGACATGATGCGCACGGGCTGGCGGGACCGGGAACTCTTCGAGCGGTTCGGCTCGGCCGAGCATGCTGCCGAGCTCCGCCAGCACGAGGCCCTCTCCCGTTCGGCGCTGTTCGTGCTCCTCCGGGCGCGCCTGCTCTCCCTGCGGTCGGTGCCCGACAACCAGTACGTACTCTGGGACACGGTCATTGGCGGGAAGGATGGGACCGGGGCCACCCGCGCCAGCGTGGCGGACCATCGTGCCAACCTCGAGGCCATGGCAGACACCGCCGAGGCCCTGGGCGCACGCCCGCTGTTCCTGATCCTTCCGGCGAACCGGCTGGGTGAGCATCCACCGGATGACGTCCTTCGTCCATACCAGGACAATCATCGGGAGGTGGCCGCGGCGCGGGGTGTACCGTGTGTAGACATGGACACCCGCTGGCGCG
>JAYYRS010000143.1:0-5325 GCA_036126975.1 Myxococcota bacterium | reverse complement strand
TGCTGGCGGTCCTGCTGAAGACGCAGAAGCTCGAGGTCCCGCCGGAACGGTTCGAGCGTTTCGTCCGCGGTGCGCTCGGACTGACCGAGGAGGAAGCCAAGCGCCTGTTCGCGCGGATCCTCCTATCGGGTGGTGGATTCTCCGAGGCGTCGTTGCGCGAGCTGGTCGAGGAGAAGCGGCAGGTGATTCGTCGCAGCCGGTACCTCGAGTTCTGGGATGCCTCCGGTGGGATGGGGGACGTCGGGGGCATGGACAGCCTGAAGTCGTGGTTGGAACAGCGGCGCGCGGGCTTCAGCGAGAAGGCGCGCGAGTTCGGCCTGCCGGAGCCCAAGGGCGTATTCCTCCTCGGAGTCCAGGGCTGTGGGAAGTCCCTGATGGCGAAGGCCGTCGCCGACCTCTGGCACCTGCCCCTGCTGCGACTCGACGTGGCGGCCGTGTTCTCGAGTGCGACCGGGGATGAGGAGCAGAGCCTCCGACAGACCATCCGGGTGGCGGAGTCGCTGGCACCGGCCGTGCTCTGGATCGACGAGATCGAGAAGGGCTTCGCGGGCCGGCCGGATGGGGGAGGGGACGCGTTCGGGACCTTCCTCACCTGGATGCAGGAGAAGCAGAAGCCGGTCTTCGTCGTGGCCACGGCGAACGAGGTCCGGGTCCTTCCTCCGGAACTCTTGCGGAAGGGACGCTTCGACGAGATCTTCTTCGTCGACCTCCCGAATGTCCACGAGCGGCTCAGCATTCTCGAGATTCACCTCAAGCGCCGGCATCGCGACCCCAACGATTACGAACTCACACAGGTCGCGGAGGAGTCGGAGCTGTTCAGCGGCGCCGAGCTGGAGCAGGTGGTCGTCAGCGCACTGTTCTCCGCCTTCAGCGAGAACCGCGCCCTCAGTTCGCACGACCTGGTCGACACCAGTCGGGAGATGATTCCGCTCGCGGTCACGATGGATGATCGCCTGAAGGACCTCCGGGAGTGGGCGCGCCCCCGCGCCCGGCGGGCCAGCATGGACCGGCGCCGCGTCGACTTCTTCGAGGAGTGGTCGGAGGACGGCTGAGCGGACCGGACTCAGGCTGCGAGCAGCCGTCCGATGAGACGCCGGAGTGCGTCCGGGCCGGCGTCCGCATTCACCACTCGGGCGCTTCGGCCGGCGAGCGCCATGCGCTGCGCGGACGTCGGTGCGGTCGGCGCCACCCAGGCCACCCGGTCGAGGAGCTCCGGCGCATGGGTGCCCAGCCACGAATCGAAATCTTCGATGCCGCGGCCGCTGGAAGCGACGTCGACCAGCACGGCATCGGGACGCAGGCTGACGCTGAGCGTCTCCTGCGCGGACGCCATGTCTGCGACAGCGATGACCTCATGGTCTGCCGCCAGGGCCCGGCGCAGCTGTTCCCGACGAGCGGGGTCTGCGCCGACGAGGACGACACGCCCCCGGGGTGGGACCGGTGTGGCGGCGTGGCCCTGGCGTGCGTGGGCCCGCCGAGTGCGGGCCGCCTCGCTCGGCGCGGCCGACGGGAGGAGGACGGAGAAGAGGGCGCCACCGTCGGGATGGGAGTCGACCTCCAGCGTGCCGCCCCAGGCCGTCACCATCCGGCGCGCCACGGCCAGACCGATGCCGGCGGCGCCGTCTGCGGCCCTGCCCGTGAAGAAGGGCTCGAAGATGTGTGTGCGGTCGGCTTCTGGAACCCCACGGCCGTGGTCCCGGACCGTCAGCAGGGCCGCGCCGTTGGCGGCGCGCAGCCCCACCTCGATGCGCTGCTCCCGCGGCGGGAGGTGCGACATGGCCTGTGCCGCGTTGGCGAGAAGTTCCGCGATCACCTGCGTGAAGCGGCTCTCGTCGACCCGAACCGGTGGCGTCGCGCCAAGCTGGGTCGAGATGGCCACATCATCGCCCATCTGCGGTCGGGCGAGGCCAATCGCGGCCCGCAGTGCCCGGCTCGGCTCGATGACGACCTCGAAGCGCTCTGTCACCTCTGCATAGCGATGGAGGTCGGCGACGATTCGCTGGACCCGCTCTGCGCCGGCGGCCATGTCGTCCGCCATCTCGGGCAGGTCCGTCTGCAACTCATCGAGCCAGGGCGCATCGGCGGGCGCGTCCTGTCGGGCAGCCGCCGCGAGGTGCGCCAGCGTGTCCTGCATCGCCTGCACGTTCGCGAGCACGGCGGTCATCGGATTGTTGATCTCTGCGGTGAGGGATGCCGCGAGGATGCCAACGGTGGCCATCCGGTCCGACTGGGCGACGCGGTCTGCCAGAAGGCGCTCTGCGGTCACGTCTCGGAAGGTTGCGGTCAGTGAGGAGACCTCACCGTCGGGCGAAAGGATGGGGCTCAGATGGACCACCCACGTACCCCGGCGACCGTCCGGACCTGTGGCGACCAGCTCGATCCGCTGCTCCGTTCGATGCAGGACTGCCTGATGGAGGTGCCACTGCAGACGGGCGCCGCCCTCCAGGGGAAGGTGATCCGTCAACTTGGTGCCAGGCGTCACGCCGTCGCCGGCAAATCCGGGGAGCCGAGAGACCATCAGGACCCGGCCCGTCCGGTCGAGCTGCAGCACTGCGAGGGGAACAGCGCCCAGGATGGCGCTCAGCCGACCCTTGGCCTCCCGGAGCCGGGCCTCGCTGCGATGAAGCCGCTCGACCGCGGCGCGGAGCCCGCTTGTCAGCCGCTGCCGCTCGATGGCATGCCGTGCGACCCGGCCCAGCATGTCCGGATTGAGATGGGCCCGCACGAGGCAGTCCTGGGCTCCGCGCGAAACGGCCTCGTCTGCCAGCCGGGCATCCTCGACACCGGTGACCAGCAGGATGGCGAGGTCAGGCTGGACCTGCAGCAGGGTCCCGAGGTCGTCCAGGCCCCGTGCGTCGGGCCGCTCGAGGTCGAGCACCACCAGCGCAGGGCGAGATGCCTCGACCTGCGCGACGGCTCCAGCGAGTGTCGTGGCGACCCGGAGGTCGAGCTGCAGTCTGCGACAGCCTGCCAGCATGTCCTGGATGTCGGTCGAGGATGACTCCACGACGAGGACGCGACAAGGGCGATGGGGACGCATGGACACCTCCCGCGGCCCCCCCTCCTCGGATCTCCTTGCGGGTTCTTGACCCCGATCCCGCTATTTTTTTCCTGTCAGACATGAACGGGGAATGGAGAGGCCGTGTTCTTGCCGTTGTCGCTTCTGCTTGGCTGCGCATCGACCCCCTCGGGGGACGACACTGGCGGCGCAGCTCCCGATGCAGAGGCATTCATCCCGCCTGACCGCGTGGGTCCGTACGAAGCGGCAACCCTGGAGTCTGCGTTCGTGCCGGAACACGGCGTCGAACTCGCCGTGCAGGTCTGGTATCCGTCCAGGCATCCGGGGGAGCCTCATCGCTACGACCAGGTCCTCCAGGCAACGGCAGGTGATGGCGGCCCTGCCGCATGCGACATCCCCCGGCCGGTGGTGGTCTTCAGCCATGGAAACTCGGGCGTTCGGTGGCAGAGCGTCTTCTTCACGGAGCGTCTCGCGACGCGCGGCTGGATCGTGGTTGCGCCGGATCACACGCACAACACCGCGCTCGACTACGATGCCTCGAAGCTCGGAGAAGTGCTCTTCCGGCGGCCTGTCGACATCGCAGCGGCTTTCGACTGGCTCGTCGAGGAGCTGGCAGGTCCGGGGGGGGCGCTCGAGGGGTGCGTGGACCCGGACGATGGCTATGCGGTCGCGGGCCACTCCTTCGGGGGCTACACCGCGCTCGCGGTCGCGGGAGCCATTGTGGACCCCGAGACGGTGCTGCCCTACTGCACCAGCACACGGGACTGGTTGTGTGCCGAGGTCGAGGCCCATTTCCAGCGCGAACCGGTCCGTCCGGTCGACCTTTCTGATGGCCGTGTCTGGGCATCCGTGCCCATGACCCCCGCGGGCATGGGAGCACTCGCTGGCGGGCTGGGTGGGGTGGCGGTGCCGGTCCTGATGTGGGGTGGCGGGCGCGATACCCTCACGAGCATGGCCGATTCGGTCCTTCCCCTGTTCAGCGGTCTCGCCCACGAACCCCGACATCTCGCGACGGTCGTGGATGCCGGCCACTACACCTTCTCCGATGCCTGCACGTTTCTTCCGACGTCCGACGACTGCACGCCGCCCCATCGCCCGCCGGATGAGGTCCATCGGCTCGTCAACACGATGACGACTGCGTTCCTTGACCGGCATCGCGGATTCGAGCAGTCCGCGCGCTGGCTGCCCGTCGAGGATGCTGGAATGGAGTGGGAATCCTACGAGTAGCCGAGCGCCATCATGGCTTCGGAATGCGGATCCGCTCCGAGACCATCAAGCTCCCGCTGACCACGAACATCAGCACCAGCGGGTGAAAGCGCCCGGGTCCAAGCTGACGGACGCTGAACCAGAGGTCCTCCCCGACCGCGCCGTGGCGCCATGCGATGAACAGCACCAGCACCAGTGCGAGGCTCGTCGGTATCGGCGTGCCTTCGAAGTACGCCACCTTGCCGGTCGAGGCGTCCTCCAGTGCCTCTGCCGTGACGTTGAAGCGTGCGAGGCGACTGATCCCGCAGGCCACGAAGAAGATGAGCGCCGCTGCATCCCACAGACCCCGCATACCCAGGGTGTAGGCGAGCACCGCAGGGGCAACCCCGAAGCTCACGATGTCCGCGAGGCTGTCGAGGTCACCGCCATACGGGCTTGAGCGACGGCGCCACCGGGCGACGAAGCCGTCGGCTGCGTCGAATGCGAAGGCGGCGGGCAGGAGCGCGAATGCGCCCCACAGGTAGCGGGGGTCATGCAGCTCGACGAAGTTCAGGCACAGCAGGATGGACGCGGTGCCCGCAGCGGCGTTGGACAACGTTATGCAGTCGGCTGCCCCAAACGAGCGAATCAGGTTGACGCGCCGGGGGCGGGGGGGGCGTTCGTCGGGTGGCACCGGCAATCCGGTCGGGGGTCTCGAAGAGCATGCCACGGGCATCGACCCCAACGCCGGTCGCGCGGGTGCGATGATGCCGGTACCGAGCGGAGGGCAGGATGAACGTGGGCGTCGTCGGTGCAGGGTCGTGGGGTACCGCGCTGGCCATCCAGCTGGCCCGGTCCGGGGACCGGGTGCGACTCTGGGATCATCGGCCGGAGCGAGCCGCCCGGATGCAGGAACAGCGCGAGAACAAACGGTACATGCCCGGTGTCTCCCTGGTCGACAACATCGAGGTTTCCGGTGAGCTCGGCCATGTCCTGGAGGACGCGGCCCTGGTGGTCGAGGTGATCCCCAGCCAGTCCGTCCGGCGTGTCGCCGAATCCTTCGCGCCCCTGGTCCCTGCTGGTGCCACCGTGCTCTGTGCGAGCAAGGGAATCGAACAGGG
>JAYYRS010000142.1:0-5162 GCA_036126975.1 Myxococcota bacterium | reverse complement strand
CATCGGCGACGGCGTCGGCTTCGGATGCGACCTCTGCTTCGGCATCCGCCTCGGGCGCCGCATCGACGGCGGCATCGGCGGCGTCATCATCGACGTCGACGCCTGCCTCGGCGAGCTTCCGCCCGAGGTCTCCCATCACATCGCCGAGCCGGGCTCCGGAGTCACCCTGCTTGGCGATGTACTCCTGAACGGCCTCGCCACCTTCGGCGCGGTCGACCGCCCCCTTCTCGGAGAGACTGATCTTGCGGTCGTGCTGGTCGATCCGCCGGATTTCGACGGTGAGCTCCTGGCCCTCCGGGTAGGCTTCAAGCCAGTCCCCAGTGGCGTTGCCCAACTCGCTCATGTGCACGAGACCCTCGACGCCTTCTTCGATCTCGACGAACACACCGAAGTCGGTACGGCTGACGACCTTGCCCTTGACCACCTGTCCGAGGAAGTAGCGTGCCTGGACCGAGAGCCAGGGGTCTTCCTTGAGCTGCTTGATGCCCAGGGAGAAGCGCTCTCCTTCGCGGTCGATGTTGAGCACGCGCGCTTCGACATCGTCACCCTTCTGGTAGAGCTCGGAGGGGTGCTTCACGCGCTGCGACCAGGAGAGGTCGGAGATGTGCACCAGGCCGTCGATTCCTTCCTCGATTCCGACGAACAGGCCGAAGTCGGTGATGTTCCGGACCTTGCCGTTGACGACGGAGCCGATGGGATAGCTGTGCTCGACGAGGTCCCAAGGGTTCGTCTCAAGCTCGCGCATGCTCAGGGAGATGCGCTTGTTCTCCGCGTCGACACCGATCACCTTGGCTTCGACGAGGTCAGCGATGTTGACCAGCTTGGACGGGTGCTTCACCCGCTTGTTCCAGGTCATCTCGGAGATGTGCACCAGACCCTCGATGCCATCCTCCAGCTCGACGAAGATTCCGTAGTCCGGCATGGAGACCACCTTGCCGCGGACGATGGCGCCCACCGGGTACTTGAGGTCCACCTCGTCCCACGGGTCCGGGCGGATCTGCTTGTAGCCGAGGCTGACCCGCTGGGTGTCCGGATCGAACTTGAGGATCTTGACCTCGATGCTCTGGGCGACCTCGACCATCTCGGACGGGTGGTTGATCCGGCCGTAGGTCATGTCCGTGATGTGGAGCAGACCGTCGATGCCGCCGAGGTCGATGAACGCACCGTAATCGGTGATGTTCTTGACCACGCCGGTCATGATGACGCCCACCTGGAGATCCTTGAGCGTCTCCTTCCGCTGCTTCTGGCGCTCCTCCTCGAGCAGGACCCGGCGGCTGAGGACGATGTTGCCCCGGCGCTTGTTGAACTTGATGATCTTGAAGGTCATCTCTTCGCCGAGCAGCTTCTCCAGGTTCTTCACCGGACGCAGGTCCACCTGCGAACCAGGGAGGAATGCCTTGACGCCGATGTCGACCGACAGCCCACCCTTGACGCGCGCGGTGATCATCCCGGAGACCGTCTCATCCGCCTCGAACGCCTTGGAGATCTCTTCCCAGGCCTTCATCTCGTCGGCCTTGCGCTTCGACAGCGACAGCTGGCCGTCCTCTTCGCTCATGGAGCCGAGGAAGACGTCGACCTTATCGCCGACGGCGATGGTGACGTTCCCGTCCTCATCGGTGAACTCGTTGACCGCGATCACGCCTTCGGCCTTGTAGCCGACGTCGACCACGGCCCAGTCGCCATCGATGTTGGTGATGGTGCCAGTGACGACGGTCTGCTCCCGGATGGACTTCGTGTTGAGGTACGAGTCGAAGAGAGCGGCGAAATCCTCGGCACCAATCGAAGTCAGATCGGCGTCGAGGTCGAGGGAGAGGTTGGTTTCGGACATGAGGTGGTGTGACCTTGCCCCGTACAGCGCACAGTGCGCCGCCGCGGCGGGTGGTGTGGGTGAAGGGAAAGGGACGCGGTGGCTCTGCGAGGGCTGATTCCCCCGCGAGCACGGCACCCACGTTCCCCTCGTGGTGCGCCGCCGATGTTGTTGGTGTTCATCCCCGCAGCCGGGACGAGCCGGCTGCCGCGGAACGGGGCGCACGTACCTTGTGTCGCCGGCCTCGTCAAACCGGATGCGCCACCGCACCCCGCTCATGGGCGAGCTGGAGGACCGCCCGAACGACTGCGTCCGCCTCCAGGCCCGTCGAATCGATCAGGACGGCATCCTCCGCCCGGCGCAGCGGTGCGACATCGCGCTGTTTGTCCTGGGCATCCCGCTGGTGCAGCTCGGCTCTCACCGCGCCATACCGGACGTCGACACCGCGGGCGCACAGTTCGGCATGCCGTCGGCGGGCCCGTTCGTCCACCGAGGCGTCGAGGTAGACCTTCAACTCAGCGGCGGGGAGGATGACGGTTCCGATGTCTCGGCCATCCATCACGACGCCGCCTGCGGCGCCCAGCTCCCGCTGCAGTGCCAGGAGCGCCGACCGCACCTCGGGCCGCGTCGCAACCGCTGATGCGGCCTGCCCCACCGCCTCCGCACGGATCCGGGAAGACACGTCCCGCCCGTCCACGATGACGCGCAGCCCTTCCAGGCTCCAGGCGAACCCGAAGCGCAACGACGCAGCGAGCGCACCGAGGCCGAGGCCGTCCTCCAGGGGAACCCCCCGCTCCAGGGCCACGAGTGCGACAGACCGGTACATTGCGCCGGTATCGACGTAGGCGTAGCCAAGCGCCTTGGCGACACGGCGCGCGACTGTGCCCTTCCCCGAAGACGCGGGCCCGTCAATCGCGATGCAGATGCCTGGACCCACGATGCCTCCCGAATGCGGATTATCGGGTCACGCTGGAGGCTTCCAGGGTCGAGAAGAACCCCGGGTAGCTGACCTCGACCGCGTCCGCACCATCAATCCGGGTTTCGCCGGCAGCCGCCAGGGCCGCGACGGCTCCTGCCATCGCGATCCGATGGTCGCCGGCGGACTGCACGCACCCGCCGCGGAGCGACGCCGCGCCCGGGAGCACCAGGCCGTCCGGTCTCGCCTCCCCCTCGGACCCCAGGGCATGCAGCATGGCCAGCGTCGTCTCGATCCGGTCGGACTCCTTGACCCGGAGCTCGGAAGCATCCTGGACGATGGTCTCTCCGTCGGCCAGGGCCGCCGCCACCGCGAGCACGGGGATTTCGTCGATGAGTCGCGGAATCTCCGCCCCCGCAATCGTGGTGCCGCGCAGTGGGGCGGACCGCACATGGATGTCTGCAACCGGCTCCCCGCAGACCGTTCTCGCATCGCACAGTTCGATGTCGGCCCCCATGCGCTTGAGGACATCGAGAACGCCGGTTCGCGAGGGATTGACGCCGACGCCCTCGAGGGTGAGCGCGCTGCCGGGCACGATGCTCGCTGCAACGAGCCAGAACGCAGCCGAGGAGATGTCTCCAGGCACGTCGACATCGACCGCCTCGAGACCACGACCGCCGACCATTCGCACGCCGACTGCAGTGTCCTCGACCGGGACGCCCATGCTGCGGAACATCCGCTCCGTGTGGTCGCGACATGCGCCGACAGCGATGTCGACCGGCGACTCCGCGGCCAGGCCAGCGAGGAGAAGCGCGCTCTTGACCTGGGCCGACGCTACGGGGACGGCGACCCGACCACCGCGGAGATGGGGAACACCCCGGATTGCGAGGGGCGCACGCGCACCGTCCGCCGCGCCATCGACCCGCGCGCCGAGGTGCCGCAGAGGTTCGATGACCCGCGCCATTGGTCGACCGCGGAGTGATTCGTCGCCGGTCAGGATGAAGTGGCCCGACTGCCCCGCAAGCGCGCCGCAGAGAAGCCGGATCGTCGTGCCCGCGTTCCCGCAGTCGAGGACCCGGTCCGGCTCGGCCAGGCGGCCCGACCGGCCGGTGACGATCACGCCCTCACCATCCCTGCGGAAGTCGACCCCCATGGCCTGGAGGCACGTCGCCGTCGACCGCACGTCGGCGCTGTCCAGCAGGCCGCGGACGCGCGCCCGGCCATGTGCCAACGCGTTCAGCAGCAGCGCACGATGGGAGATGGACTTGTCGCCGGGGACCCGGATGCGCCCCCGGAGTGCTCCAGATGACCGCACGACGCGAATGCTCACGCCCGCGCCCCCTCGGCCTCGACCCGGACCTGTTCCTCGAACTGCCCGAGAGCCCGAAAGCGGCGGTACCGGTCATCCCGGAGCGCATCGGGAGAGAGCGCGTTGAGCTCGCCGAGATGCCGCAGTATCGCTGACCCGAGCGCCTGTGTGGTCGCTGCAATGTCCCGATGCGCGCCCCCCGGCGGCTCCGTGATCACCTCGTCCGCCACGCCCAGGCGCCGGCAGTCCGCCGCCGTGATCCGCAGCGCCGCCGCGGCCTTCGGCCCTTCCGCCCGGTCCCTCCACAGGATGGCCGCGCAACCCTCCGGCGAAATGACCGAGTAGATGCTGTGTTCAAGCATCAGCACGCGATTGCCGACGCCGACGGCGAGCGCCCCCCCGGACCCCCCCTCTCCCACCACGCAGCAGATGACCGGCACGGTAAAAGCGGCCATCTCCATGATGTTCCGGGCGATCGCTTCGGCCTGGCCACGCTCCTCGGCCTGGACACCCGGGTACGCGCCGGGCGTGTCGATGAAGCTGATGATCGGCCGACCGAACCGTTCCGCAAGCTTCATGACCCGGAGGGCCTTGCGGTAGCCCTCGGGCCGGGACATGCCGAAGTTCCGCTCCAGGTTCTCGCGGGTGTTGCGTCCCTTCTGGTGCCCCACGACGAACACTGGCTTCCCGTCAAGGCGGGCCATTCCGGTCACGATGCTTCGGTCGTCGTGTCCGGCACGGTCGCCGTGGAGCTCGGTCCAGTCCTCGAACAGCGCATCGATGTAATCGAGCGTGTAGGGCCGCTCTGGATGCCGGCTCAGCTGGGTCCGCTGCCAGGGGCTCAGGCGACCGAAGATCTGCGCCTGGAGCTTGTCGGCCTGGGCCCGGAGCTGCGCGATGCTCGCAGACAGGTCGGCGCCGCTCTCCCGCTCGATCTCCTCCAGCCGCTCGACGCGTTTGTGAAGCTCGACGACGGGATGCTCAAAATCGAGAACGAAGTCCAAGGCTCACCTCTGCAGGTCGCGGGTGTCTTCCGCACCCGGTGCGTGCGCCCCGCTATCACCCCGCGGCAATGGGGACAGCGCCGGCGTGTGTCACCACTGGTACGTTGCGGTGAACAACAGGCCTCC
>JAYYRS010000141.1:0-3253 GCA_036126975.1 Myxococcota bacterium | reverse complement strand
GAAATCGGGGGCTTCCGTGCCCTCGAGGGCATTCGAGACCCCCTTGGGATCGTTCCCGATGCCCGATGCCAGCACCGCGACGAGCGGCACGACGACAACCAGGCCCGCTCCCAGGACCTTCCAGTTCATGCAGGCCTCACTTCGCAGCCTGCTGGGACGCGGGTTCTCCGCGCCGGCGGCCCGAAGACGGCCACGCCGCAACCAACGTCCCCAGCAGCATCAGGGCTCCTCCGAACCACAGCCACCAGACGAGGGGCTCCCGGAGCACATCGAGGGAAGCAGTGCCCGCGGCTTCATCCACGTTGACGAGCGAGAGGTACAGGTCCTCCTTCAGGCCCGAGCGGACCACGGGGGTCCCGATGGGCTGTCCCATCGACTTGTAGTGGTTGAGCCGAGGGCCGAAGGTGCCGATCAAGTCGCCGTCGCGTGCGATCTCGATGTTGGCGACCAGCGACTTCCGGTGGGGCTGGTCCTGCCATGCACTGCCCTTGTAGGTCAGCGTGTAGCCCGCGACCTCCTCCGGAACGTCCTGCGTGAAGGTCACGCTGTGGCGCTCCGTGGCGAACGTGGCCGTCGCGTGCGCGACCGCGATCACGATGACGCCGATGTGCACCACGTACCCGCCATAGCGGCGCCGCGCGGCGCGCATCACCTGCGCGACGGCCGTCGGGACGGACTCCCCGAGCGACTTCGCCCGCGCGGCGGCCGGGCGCCACAGCTCGAGCAGCGTCGTCCCCAGTGCGAACCCACTGACCGCGTAGGTGGCCAGGACCCACCCGCCATCCATGCCCGTCGCGACGCCGAGCCCGAGCCCGACGACGGCGAGCACCGCGGGCAGACCGAGGCGACTCAGCAAGGCTCCCCCTGCCGTGCGGCCCCAGGGCAGCGCGGGCCCGACGCCCATCATGAACACGATGGCCACGCCGAGCGGCGCCCCCATCCGGTCGAAGTAGGGCTGGCCCACGCTGATCTGCTCTCCCGTCGCCCATTCGTTGAGGAGCGGGTAGACCGTACCGAGCAGCACCGTGAACGTGAAGGCGGCGAACAGGAGGTTGTTCAGCAGGAATCCGACCTCCCGGGAGGCGGGCCCTGCCAGCCCTGCCGTCGCGGGCGAGAGCTTGTCCACCCGGGCCGCGAGCAGCACCACGCTGAAAACCAGTGAGCCGGCGAGGAATGCGAGGAACACCGGTCCGATCGGGGACTGCGTGAAGCTGTGGACGCTGTTGAACACCCCGGACCGCGTCATGAACGTGCCGAGGATGGTGAGCAGGAAGCTGGCAAGAACGAGGCTGACGGTCCAGCCCTTGAGCTGGTCCTTGCGCTCCATCACCATTGCGCTGTGCACGAACGCCGTTGCGGTCAGCCACGGCATGAAGCTCGCGTTCTCCACCGGGTCCCACGCCCACCAGCCGCCCCAGCCCAGGACCTCATACGACCACCAGCCCCCCAGGATGATTCCCACGGTGAGGAATCCCCAGGGCACAAGCATCCATCGCCGCAGCAGGCGCACCCACGCCGCGTCCATGCGACCCGCCAGCAGGGCGGCCGCGCCCATCGCAAAGGGCACCGTCATCCCCACGTAGCCGAGGTACAAGGTCGGGGGATGGATGACCATCAGGATGTGGTTCTGGAGAAGCGGATTCGGTCCGGGACCATCGGCCGGCGCCGGGTCGACGAGCTCGAACGGGTTCGCGATGCCCGCCACGAGGAAGCTGAAGAAGACCCCGACGGCGAGCGACACCGCGAGCGCCCAGGCCGCGAGCCCGGGGTACCGACCCCGCGTCGTCCAGGCCAGCCCCACGACGTATACGCCGAGCACGAAGGACCACAACAGGATGGACCCGTTGAGGGAACTCCACAGCGACACGAAGGTGACCCAGTGGGGCGTCTGGGTGCTGCCAACCTCGGCCACATAGGCCACGCTGAAGTCGTCTGCGAAGAGCGCGTACTCCATGAGGCCGAAGGCGGCCGTCGCGGCCGCACCAAACGCATACGCCATCCAGCGGGTCCACCGGAGGGCTCCCTCGCTCCGCTTGATGCCAGCGACCACGCCGGTCACCGTGCCCACCGCGCAGGCCGCCAGTGCCACGAGCACGACCGTGCGTCCGAGCAGCGGGATCATCCTTCGCCCTCGAGCACGCTGTCGTACAGCGCCTTGCGCTCCTCAGCCGTCATGTCCTCGTCCGGGGCCTTGTACTCGTTCGAATGCTTCACCATGAGGCGATCCGTCTCGAAAGTGCCAGCCTCGGTCACCGTGCCCTCGACCACCACGCCGATGCCC
This sequence comes from Myxococcota bacterium, assembly GCA_036126975.1. Classification (GTDB taxonomy): domain Bacteria; phylum Myxococcota_A; class UBA796; order UBA796; family UBA2385; genus JAYYRS01. Next base: position 972 of record JAYYRS010000141.1, on the reverse strand, counting down.
TCGCGGAACATCTGTGGAGGCGCTCCTGTCGCACGGACGGCCACGATGGCCGTTCCGTCTGTGATGTCGAACTCGAGGACGTTCTCGTTGGATTTCCAATCGACGGTGCCCTCCTTGACCATCCCCCCCAGTCTTATCACCGCGCCGCGGGCCTTGGCGCGATTCTCGACAAGCTGGGACACGTCCCAGTAGTACACGAGGTTCTCCCCGATGTTGCCGAAGGAGATGGCGGCGAGTGCCGCGCCAGCAGCCACCAGCGCACCAACCAGGAACAGCCGCCGCGAGGTCTCGGGCTTCATGCATCCACCTCTGCGGCCTGGCGCCGCAGCACGAGCGCACGGATGGTGTAGACGACCAGGACCGCCCAGGAGAATCCGTAGACCCCCCAGACGTAGCCCCAACCGCCCTGGATCATTCCCGTCGCGACCGTGTCTTCACCCATTGGAGGCCTCGCCCGTTCCCAGGTCCAGGGGCACCGGCGCATCGGGCAGCGCGGGAGCATCGGCCTCGGCGTGGAGTTTCGCCCGGATGGCGCGCCACCGGGTCACCGCCAGCCCGACGCTGAGGAACAGCATCCCGAAGGCCGCCACGCGCAGCGGCGAGACCATGCCGCTGGAGACCGTGTCGGGCGAGCTGAAGGTCTGGTGGAGCGTTCGCCACCACTTCACCGCAAAATAGACGACCGGAACGTCGACGTAGGCGACGATCGCAGCGACTGCGGAGATGGTCAGCCGGCGCTCCGGGTCGGCGATGACCCGCCGCAGGATCAGCACGCCGACGAACAGCAGCAGCATGATGGCGGACGTCGTGAGGCGCGGATCCCACGTCCAGTAGACGCCCCATGTGGGCTTCGCCCACAGGCTCCCCTGCACCAGGAGCATGGCGGTCAACACGACGCCGACCTCGGAGAACGCCTCCACCGCTGCGTCCCATCCATAGGAGGACGTCCAGAGCGCGCCGATGGCCGCGACG
>JAYYRS010000140.1:0-5664 GCA_036126975.1 Myxococcota bacterium | reverse complement strand
TGCGACCTCCGCCGCAGGCGACGACAAACAACGTGGCCAGGAAGCTCATCATGCCGCGCAGGGTAGCTGCGACCGATCCGCCTGTCAGGTGCGAGGCAGAGCGGCGAGGCGCCAGGAGCGCGCCGTGCCATGCCCATGCGGATACACCCGCGTCATGCCCGTGCTCGACCTTCACCGGCTTCCACTCGTTCCCGCGCCCGACCTGCGACGGCTCTTCGGCGTTCGGACCGGACCACCACGTACCGATCCGGACCGGGCGCGGCTGGACGCCGCACAGACGGCGCTCGGCGTATCGACAACGGACCCGCGCCTGCTCCGATGCGCACTTACGGATCCGGGGTGGTGCAACGAAGCCCAGACCCCCCCCTGGGTCCGCCCCTGGCCCGGCAATCGTCTCCTCGCAGCAGCCGGAGCGACCGTGCTCGAGCGCCGTGGATTTCCACCTCACCGTGCCGCGCGCCGGGCCGAGGAGCTTGGGCTGTGGTCCCATCTCTGGCTCGCCGCTGGACAGCAGCACCTGCAGGGCGCCGGGCGGGCCAGGGTACTGACCCGCGGGCTGGCCGCCCTGGTGGGCGCGCTCGTCGACGACCAGGATGGAGACGCGGCCCGCGCCGCGGCGATTCTCGATGGGCTGCTTGGACCCTGATCAGCGTCCGGCGTCGCCTGGAGTATCGTCACGACCTCGCCCAGGGAGCCACGCCCCATGCAGGTGCAGATCCACGAGATGCTCACGTTCGCTGTCGAGCATGGCGCCTCCGACATCCATCTCTCGTCGGGCGAGGTTCCTGCCGTGCGCATCGACGGTGAGATCAAGCGGCTCGATCTCGAGCCGCTCACGACGGATGACGCGAAGCGAATGGCCTACTCCGTCATGAACGCAAAGCAGAAGACGATTTTCGAGAAGGTCCTTGAGATCGACTTCTCGATCGGCCTCAAGGGACTCGCGCGCTTCCGGGTCAACGTGTTCACACAGGCGAGAGGGGTCGGAATGGTCCTCCGCCAGATCCCGACCCGGGTGCTGACACTCGACCAGCTGCAGGCGCCCAAGGTCTTCCGCAAGATCTCGAACCTCCGGAAGGGCCTCGTGCTCGTGACGGGACCCACGGGGTCCGGCAAGTCCACAACCCTGGCTGCCATGATCGACCACATCAACAAGGAGCGGCACGAACACATCCTCACGGTCGAGGACCCGATCGAGTTCGTGCACGCGCCGCAGAAATGCGTCGTCAACCAGCGTGAGATCGGCTCCCACACACTGTCGTTCAGCAATGCGCTCCGGTCCGCCCTCCGCGAGGACCCCGACGTGAACCTCGTGGGAGAGTTGCGAGACCTCGAAACCATCTCCCTGGCGCTGACCGCGGCCGAGACGGGACATCTCGTCTTCGCCACGCTGCATACGAACTCCGCGCCCGAGACGATCGATCGCATCATCGATGCCTACCCGCACGAGCAGCAGTCCCAGGTGCGGACGATGCTTTCGACGGCGCTCATGGCGGTCGTCACGCAGCAGCTGCTCAAGCGGCAGAACGGCAAGGGACGAATTGCGGCCCACGAGATCATGATGGTGAATCCGGCCATCCGGAACCTCATCCGGGAGAACAAGCTCTTCCAGATCGAGAGCTCCATGCAGGCCGGCAAGGGGGAGGGCATGCAAACGATGGAGACCGCCCTGCGAGAGCTGGCGCTGCGGCGGGAGATCAGCCGTGAGCAAGCGATCCTGGCCTGTGGAAACCCGGACATGTTCAGCAACGACGACATCGGGCGGCGCCGGCCGCCGGGAAGGTAGACGTGCAGATCGAGCTGAACGGAAACCCTCACGACGTCTCCGAAGCCGCGACCATCGGGCACCTCCTCGAGACACTCGAGATCCGCCGCGACGGGATCGCTGTCGCGGTGAACCTCCGCGTGATCCCCCGGAGCGAGCACGACCGAACCACGCTGCAGGCAGGGGACAGGGTCGAGGTCATCCAAGCCGTAGGAGGTGGCTGAGACATCGCCTCGCGCGGCCTGCAGCGGCCACGACGAGCGGAGCCAGCCACGCGTTCCCATGACGGACCACGCCACCTCGCCTCTGACCCTCTTCCATCTGCTCCGGCCACTGGGACGGGGCGCCATGGGTGAGGTGTGGTTGGCCGAACATCGGAACCAGCGGGCACGGGTCGCGATCAAGCTGCTCAACCTCGAGCGGGCCAAGGACGAGGGTGCAGCCGAGGCGTTGTTCACGGAGGTGCGTGCCCAGACACGACTCGCGCATCCCAACATCGTGTCGGTGCTCGACAGCGGAACCGTCGACCGGGCGGCATCCGCGGCATCCGGCAACCGCTTCCAGGACGGGTCTCCCTTCCTTGTCATGGAGTTCGTACCCGGCCACCCGCTGCAGACCGCAGTGGGACGGATGCCGTGGTCGGACGCAAAGGCGGTTCTCCTCCAGCTTCTGGACGCCCTCGCGCACTCCCACGCCCGCGGAATCGTTCACCGGGACCTCAAGCCTGGCAACGTGCTCCTGCGGCAGCCAAGCCTCGACGACGCGCTGCAGACCAGCCTCGTTCCCAAGATCACGGACTTCGGTGTGGCGCAGGCGCTCCACCGTGGTGGAACCGGCGAGTCAGCCGAGATCGTGGGAACCCCCTCCTACATGGCCCCCGAACAGCTCACGGCACGCTGGCGGGACCAGGGCCCATGGACGGACCTGTACTCCCTGGGCTGCCTTGCGTGGAGTCTCGTCAGCGGGGCGCCCCCGTTCGGACGCGGCCGCTCCTTCACCGAAAACCGCACCGCCCACCTGCACGAACCGCCGCCCCCGCTGCGGGCATCGGTTCCGGTCCCCCGCGGGCTCGAGTCCTGGCTGAGACGCCTGCTCGAGAAGCAACCCGAGGATCGATTCATGCGCGCCGCCGACGCAGCGGTGGCCCTCGCCTGCCTTCCGGATCAGGCGACCGGTGGCCGGCCCGTCGAAGCTTCGCCCGACGACGAAGGTGACCTGGCGGATGGGGAAGCCGCGCGTCCGCCGTCCGCCCGTCGCGTCGGCCCCGCAGTCGCCCAGGACTGGCGCAGCCCCGGCCCACCCGTGCTGCCGACCCAGCTTCTGGGGGTCGGGCTGGCGTTGTACGACCTTCGTGAGCCCCCGCTGGTCGGCCGGACCCGCGAACGAACCCTGCTGTGGCACGCACTGCGGGCGGTGGATCAGGACCAGCAGGCCTGCGCCGTCTTGCTCGAGGGACCGAGCGGGACGGGCAAGACCCGTCTTGCGCGATGGCTCGCCGAGCGTGCGCACGAGTCCGGCGCAGCCATCGTCCTGGAGGCCACGCATGTGGACGATGAGGGCGGAGAGACCGGAATCTGGCCGATGCTCGCGCGCCACCTGCGGGTGACGGGGATGACCGCAGAAGACCGGGCAGACCGCCTGGCCACACTGCTGCCTGCGATCGGCATGCCTGAGGAGGACGACCTTCGCGCAGTGACGGACCTGCTCGCATCCGCTGGGGAGCCCACATCGACTTCCTGGGGCGTCCATGCTGGACACGGCGATGAGCGGATCGTCCTCACCTGCCGGCTCCTCGCAGCGATCGCCGGTGGTCCGGAGGGTCCACGGCCAGTGCTCCTGGTTCTCGATGATGCGCACTGGGGGAGCGACGCGCTGGCGCTCGCAGACGCGGTGCTGGCGCGGCGCTGCGATCTCCCGGTTCTCCTGCTGCTCACAAGCCAGCCGGACACCCTCAAGGCAACAGCTCCCCAGCGGGACGCACTGGCGTCCATCGCCTCCCATCCTTCGACAACCACCATCCCGGTCGGACCACTGCCCGACGCGGAGCACGCCGAGCTTGTCCGTGCGCTTCTCGGTATGGAGGGCGGACTCGTCGAACGGGTCGCACGACGCACCGCAGGCAACCCCTTCTTCGCCGTGCGTCTCGTGGGCGACTGGGTCCGTCGAGGAGTGCTGCGGGCAGGGATGTCGGGTTTCGAGCTCGTCCCCGGCGCGCGCGTCGACATGCCGGAGGACCTCCGCCAGCAATGGAAGGAGCGCGTCGAGGAGCTGGTACCCGAGCTGTCCGCTGAAGAGCTGCGCGCGCTCGAGCTGGCTGCGGTGCTCGGAAACCACGTCGAGCCCGGAGAGTGGCGGACGGCATGCCGGCTGACGCGAGCGGCGCCTACGGAGGCGCTCATGAACGGTCTCGTCCGGATGCACATCGCCCGGCCCCTCGACGACGAGAAGGGTTGGAGATTCGCGCACCCGATGTACCGCGAGGTCATCCAGGTTCGCGCCCGTGAGAACCGCCGCCTTCCCCGGCTGCATCTCGCGTGTGCACGCGCGCTGCAGGAACATGGCATCGGCCGACAGGGGATCGCGGAGCGGCTCGGTCGCCATCTGCTGATGGCTGGAGAAGCGGTCCAGGCCGCCACGATGCTCCTCCGGGCCGCGGAGGAGCGGCTTGCGCAACGGCAGCTCGCGCAGGTCGCGCGCATCCTCGACGCGCGCGATGAGACGCTCCGTCGGATGGAGATTCCCCTCGAAGACGGTCTCTGGGGTGAAGGCCCGGTCGTGCGGTGCAGGATGCTCCGCGTCCGTGGCGAGCGGGATGCCGCCCGGGTCGAGGCCCATCAGGTGCTCGGCGAGGCGCGCCGGCATGGCTGGGCGGGCGTGCAGGCGCGAATCCTGTGCGAGCTCAGCGACCTGGATTTCGCTGCAGGGTCCTTGAAGCCCGCGTGGAAGTCGCTGGTCGAGGCCGAACCCTACGCTCGCGGCACGAACGACCGGACGCTGCTCGCGCGGGTGCACCGCAAGCAGGGACGACTGCTGCTCCTTCGAGGAGAAGTCGAGAAGGCCCAGGAGAAGATGCTGCGTGCACGCGAGGACTTCCTCCGCCTGGGAGACGCGGTCCGGGCCGCAGGATGTCTCGTGGAGCTCGCCGCCGTCGCCGCAGAGCAGGGATACACCACAGAAGCCCGTCGACGTGCCATCGAGGCTCGGGAGGCCTGCGAAGCCGCCGGTGACCGCACTGGTGCCGCGCAGGCCCTGATCCTGCTCGGTGACATCGCCCGGCGGGCTGGCGAGCTGGACGACGCCCTGGCCGCCTACGCCGAGGCGGAGGCCCGGTTCGGCCGGGCGGGCGCGCGGCTGCCATCTTCCATCGCCATCGGACGCGCGCTGTTGCGTCAGGCCATCACGGGTCCCGGCCGGGCTGCCCCCATCCTGGAGTCGGTCCGCACCCAGGTCGAGTCCGAGGGGGACCGTCCTGCGCTCGGCGCACTGCACGTGCACCTGCTCGCAGCCGCCGCAGCCCGGGGGGATCGAGGGGCCTGGGAAGACCACATGGCTGCCGCCCGCGTTCTCCTCGTCGAGACGGGACGAATCTCGCTTGACCTGGCCCAGGCGGCCGAGATGGCCGGTGCAGAGGCGCGAGACGCCAGCTGGTCGGATGCAGCCCGGTCCGTCGTCGGTCTGGCCATGGTGCAGTATACGAGACTCGGACGACCCGCCGATGCCGCCCGGTGCCGGCAGCTCATGGATGCGTGCTGACCCCTCGTTCTACACGTCGGGCGCGAATCCTTCATCGAAGGACCACGGGCCGAGCCGACCCGGTGCCTCGACCAGGGATGGCAGCGTGTCGAGGTAGGCCTTCCGCTCGATGTTCCGGCCTCCAAATCGGCGCAGGTGCTCGGTCC
>JAYYRS010000139.1:0-8588 GCA_036126975.1 Myxococcota bacterium | reverse complement strand
CGCAGAGCCCATGCGGCTTCGCGGGTCGCCGCCCCCACCCTGGGGATTCGTGCCATTGGCCATCTTCATGCCGCCGCAGACCCGGGCGCGGCGCAGGGGGGGGCGCGGTGTGCCCGATGGGGCATCCCCCGACGTCTGGCGCGGCCCTGGACAGATCAGAAGGTCGTCCACGACGCTGCTATCTCGAAGCTTCAGGTAGACCGTCTGTCCGCCCATGAGCTTACCGCTGCCGGGCATGACGTTGATGGTCGTGAGGCCTCCGGCTCGCGCGCGGGCGACGCTGACGTGCGTGGGGTCGATGGCGTCGACGGCCGAGATGCCTGGCTGGACGGGAGCGAGGCCTTCATGCAAGCGCCCGCCGCCCACGTGGGAGTGGGTATCGACGATCCCGGGAATGATGTGCTTGCCGCTCGCGTCCACCCGCCTCGCCCCGGGCGGGAGCTCTCCAGCAGGACCGGCGCGGAGCTCCTGGATGGTGCCGTCCCGGCCGACCAGGAGCACGGCGTCTGCGATCGGCGGGCCGGTCACCGGGTGCACGGTGGCCCCGAGGAACACGACCGCCTCCCCCGCCCAGGCCACGCCCGTCAGCCATCCAATCATCGCGTCCTCTCCGTGTCCACAGCGTCGCCTCCGGTCGCATGGCGGACCTGTTCCGGGTCCGACCGGTCGAACACCATTGCGCCGTCCACCCAGGTCTGCTCGACCCGGGTCCATGTGCTGAAGGGGGGACCAGACAGGACCGCGAGGTCGGCTTCCTTCCCTGGGGTCAATGATCCCGTGTCGGCATCGATACCCATGATCCGCGCGGGCGTCAGGGTGAGCGCCTGGAGCGCGACGTCGAGGGGGAGCCCGCCACGTGCAGCCAGACCTCCGGTGCGAAGGAGCAGGCGACTGTCCTGCACTGGATCATCCGTGATGAGGGCAATCTCCACTCCGGCCGCATGCAGCAGGGCGGGGTTGTCGAGGCGCCGCTCCATAGTCTCCTCCTTGCCGCCGGGCGTATCGAGGACGTTGATGGCGACCGGGACCCGGGCCGCGGCGATGCGGTCGGCCACCTTGAAGCCTTCCGAGCCGTGCTGCAACACGAGGTCGATCCCGAATTCCTCCCGCAGGCGGAGACCGGTGATGATGTCGTCGGCCCGATGGGCATGCAGATGCACGGTACGCTTGCCGCTCACGATGTCGGCCATGGCATCCGCCTCGAGGTCCGGTTCCGGCGGGGCCTGCCTGCCGGGCCGCGCAGATTCCCATCGGGTCCACACCGCGAGCCGCCGGGTGCCCTCCGCAAGGGCCTCTCGCTGGAGAAACGCTGCGCCCATTCGGCTGCGTGGATCCGAGCCGGAGCCCTGGGGATTCGTCCCCGCCGCCATCTTGACCCCTCCGCAGATGTGCGCCCGCCGCCGGGGCGCGCGGTCCGGGACCCCCCGAGCAGGTCCTCCGCAGATGAGCATCTCGTCGATGATCGCGGTGTCCCGGAGCGCCACGTACGCCGTCTGCCCACCCATGAGCTTTCCGCTGCCCGGCATGATGTTCGCGGAGGTGATCCCACCAGCCTGCGCGCGCTGGATGCTCGGGTGTGTGGGGTCGATGGCGTCGACTGCAGCGACGGCAGGCATCGTCGTGCCCAGCGCTTCATGCAGACGGCCGCCGCCAATGTGAGAGTGCAGGTCGATGAGCCCGGGCACCACGTGCCGACCGTTCAGCGCGTGCACGGTCGCATCGGGGGGGACATCGATGGCGCCCCGTGGGCCCACGGCCGTGATCCGGCCAGCGCGAATGATGACGGTGCCGTCCGGGATCACGGATTGGTCGACGGGATGCAGGGTCGCACCCACGAATGCGTGGGTCGTGGCGAGCGCCGATGCGGTGATGAGGATCGGGAAGTGGAGCATGGTCCGCCTCGGGGTGGGAGGCACGTAGCCCATCCTGCAGCGTGGTTGGCGCTGGCGAGCGGATGAATCGACCGGTAGGGTGGGTGGAATGAAGCCCCGACTCCTCCTCCCGCTCGGCATGATCCTCACCGTCTCATGTCAGAACGACAAGGGCGGCGAAGACAGCGGCGCGGCCGCGGAAGATCCCTGGGCTGACCGCACCCTGTACGGTTTCGCCAACATCGACGACGACGACCGGGATGGACGCGTCGACTATGGACGGGACGCGGAGGGAGAGGACGACCGGTTCGACCTGGTGCTCCCCGATTCGATGTTTGTCGACGCGCCTGGGGGCGGGACGCTGCAGCTCCAGCTTCGGGGGGATGTCGACGCGGTGCGGGTCCTGGATGATGGGATGGTGCTGCTGGATGCGGATGAGGAGACGACCGGGCTGGACATCCCCGCCGACGGGCTTGCGCTTGCGGTCGAGTTCGGGTCCATGGCGGCGCACGCGTGGCTGGACGTCGAGCTGCAGGACGCCGGCGGAGAAGTGATCGAGTCGATGCGGATCGGGTTGCAGTCCGCTCCCCTCATCCTGAACCATCATCTGCAGCCGGTCGAACGCGTCTTCGCGATGTCCACCGGAGATTCAGGAGGCAACGCGGCGTTTACCAATGGCTTCGCAGATGCCCTCGACGACCGGTTCGAGACGTTCCGGTTGTCCCGGTACGGCTGGGACGTCTGGATCCAGGACGAGATCGAGCTGGCGACGCTCACCGCCCCGGATGGCCGGCGCATGGATGTGGTGATCGATTCCATCCGGAACAGGGCGGGCCAGTTCCTGGGGGCGCTCCCGGAGGAGGAATTCGAGGCGCCGGGGTTCGCGGTCGAGACCTGGGGTCGCGGTCGTGCGAGCTCGCAGGACAGCTTCGGCAACCTCGAGGTCAGCCCACCGGTCACGGTGGATGGCGTGCTCTACCCATTCGGCCGGGCCTACCATGGGCGCTGGTTCCGCGATGAGATGCATGAAGAGATGGTCTCCATGCTGGAGGCCCAGCGGGTCCAGGACCCCTTCGAGATCGACGTCGGATTCCTCTGCGTAGGTCACGTCGACGAATTCACGACTTTCGTGCCCGACCCGTCCAGCGACAAGGGATTCCGCTTCGTTGTTGCTGATGTGGCGCTGGCCTACGCATTTCTCGAGGCCCAGCGCGGCAGCACGCGCCTCCCGAGATACGCGAGCGACCATGGCTACGGGACCATCGGGGATCTCGTGGACGACAGGGCCCTGCGGGCGATGAACGAGGAGATCCAGGAGGACTACATCGACCCCGCGGTCGAGACGTTCAAAGCAGAACTGGGTCTCACGGAGGCCGACATCACGAGGATTCCAGCGCTCTTCGAAGAGGTCCGGGGGTGCGGCGGCACGACCGCGGGTCTCATCCCCGGGACCGCCAACATGACGGTTGCGCCACTGGATTCCGGCGAGACCCACCTGTTCCTGCCAGACCCGTTCCTGCGGCCATCGGGCGACGGCGTCGAGGATGACCCTTTTGTTGCCGAGATCGAGCGGTTGCTGCCGGGTGGGCTCGCGTTCCACTGGCTCGACGATTGGGACTACTACCACACGATGCTGGGGGAGGTGCATTGCGGGAGCAACGCGGTCCGAACCCCCATCGACGATTGGTGGGTCGCTGCGCGGCATCTGCTCGCGGATGGAGAGGAAGAGTGATGGGATGGGTCACCTTGCCAGTGGTGCTGCTGTGCCTGTCCCCGCGTGCCGACGCGATGCCCGAGGACCCGGATGACCGAGCCGCGGTCTCCGCCGGTACGGCAGACTGGCGAGGGCGGCATGCAGACGCCCTCGCCGAGGCATGGCGGTCGGACCCCATCGGGGCGGCCCGGGTCCGGGAACTCACCCCGGGTGTGACGCGGGCCGGCGGGCCACGGTTCATCCTGCCGGACCGGGGGCCCGGCACGACGGCCGTTCTGCTGGCACGGTTCCTCGATGCCGGCGATCCGCCGGCCGTCCGGGCTGCGCTGCTCGATGCCCTGGCCCGGACCGAGGGCGAGTGGGCCCCCGGCATCGCAGCGGCCTATGCCGACGAAGAGAGTGCGAACGTCCGGGAGGTGATGGTCGAGGTGATGCGTCGCCAGGAACCCGCCCTCGCGCAGCCGGTGCTGCGGGCGGGTGCCAAGGATTCCTCGCCTCTGGTTCGGTCTGCGGCAGTCCGTGGCATGGGGTGGACCGAAGATGCAGGTTGGTCGCCTGCGCTCGTCCAGGCCCTTTCAGATGCAGATGCCGGGGTTCGTGCGGACGCAGCCCGCGCGCTTGGTTGGGTCGGCGCCATGGATGCCTGGGCGCCGCTGGTCGATGGCGTCAGGGACGCAGATCCGACCGTCCGGCTCAAGGCGATGCGCGCGCTGCAGCGGCTGGATCCCGCCCGTGCCGCGAGCGAAGCCGTGGTGCAGGCATGCGTCACCGATCCGGACGCCCGGGTCGCGCGGGCGGCCGGGCAGATCGTCGGCAGGCGATGACCACGCGGTAGTGTCGGGTGCATGGTGCGCTCCCTGATCGTTCCCCTGCTCCTCGGCAGCCCGTGTGGCTGTACGCCTGCGCCCGAGTGGGTCGATACCGGCGGAGGCGACCCGGCGGCCCCATTCGCCGAGTTCCATTCCCAGGGCGGGGGCCGATACCTGGGTGCATTCCCGCCGGACGAGGAAGACCTCCTCGAGAATGGCGATGCGGTTCTTGGGTGGACGTCCGTCCTGGATGGCCCCGGATGCCTCCGTGGTACCCCGTACCGGGCCAGCTGGCGCGCCGGCGATGGGGAGAACCTCGTCGTGTTCCTCCAGGGGGGGGGCGCGTGCTGGTCAGACTTCTGCTTCGTCGTGGAGCAGGCCGGCGCGGGCATTCCGCGTCTCGACGTGTTCGAACCCACAACCAGTCCGGTGGCGGGGTGGGACACGATGTACCTGCCCTACTGCGACGGCTCCCTCTTTGCGGGGGACGCAGACATTGATGATGATGGGGACGGTGCGCCGGATCGGTACCATCGCGGGTTGCGAAACCTCAGCGCGGCGCTGGACGCGGCCCGCATGCGTGCGCCGAATCCAAGGCGGATCCTGCTCGCCGGGAGCAGCGGGGGCGGCTTCGGAACGCTGCTCGCGCCGGCCCTCGTCCGGCGGCTCTGGCCGGATGTCCCGGTGGATGTGGTCAACGATGCGGGCGTCGGAGTCACCCGGCCGGGAGACGATGCGTTCGTGGCGGGCCTGCTGGAGGAGTGGAACGTGGCGGGGCTGGTGCCGCGGAGCTGCGTGGACTGTGTGTCGGATGGCCACCTCACGGGACTGATCGACTGGGCGCTCCGCGAAGACCCGTCGCTGCGAGTGGGTGCCTTCTCGTCGACGCGCGACGCCGTCATCGCGGGCCTCTTCCTGCGGGTGGCGGGCGCGGATTTCGAGACCGCGCTGCGCTCCGAGCTGGGCGCGTTGCATGATGCGCATCCTGCGCGATTCCAGCCCTTCATCGTGGAGGGAGACCTGCACACGGCATTGCTGGGCGACATCGCCGGATTCCTCGGAGATGCGGACCCCGCCTACGTCGCGCAGATCGAGTCCTTCATCACCCTGGGGGAGATGGCGGAGGTGGAAGTCGATGGCGTCAGCGTCGCGGACTGGCTGGGACACATGGTCACCGGAGACGCTGCGTGGGGTCCGCAGGTGGAGCCTGACGCCCGCTGATCTGTGCTCGGCATGCGCCGGCGGGTGGCGCGGTCGGGATCCGTACACCGGATGACTGCGGCGGCTCAGAATCCGGAAATCCGTACGCCATCGATATGATGGACCACCTCCTCGAACGGTGTGTCCGCGATCCGGGGCCGCGGACCGATGAGCTGGACACCGGGCGTCCACGACAGCGTCGTGCGCCGAGCGCAAAGGCTGCCCCGCATGAGACGGTCGACGTCCGCCTGGGTGATGCGGTCCACCGGCACCGGCACATCGAACTCGATCACGGGGTCGGTGGACGGCGCCACCGCGGTGGCTGCGACGACCAGCGACGCTGGAAGCAGGGGAAGCGGCACGGGTCCACCAGGATTCCATGATGCCCTCGGAGTTCGCGGCTGGAAACCACTTCGGTGGGGCGATGCAGTCCGGCGCGTCATCGTCGTGCGCGAGTCCACGCGCGAAGCGCGGATCGCGGCGGCTGTGTCGCGCGCCGGCCGGCTGCGCCGTTACTTCCGGCAGGATGCCACGCACCGCCCTCATCATCGGCGCCGGCCCGGCCGGGCTCACCGCGGCCTGCGAGCTCCTTGCGCGCACGGACATCGTTCCCATCGTGCTGGAGCAGGATGACGTTGTTGGCGGCATCTCCCAGACCCGACTGCACGCGGGGAATCGCATCGACCTGGGAGGCCATCGGTTCTTCTCGCGCTCGGATCGGGTGATGGACTGGTGGCTGGACCGGCTGCCGCTCCAGCGTCTCCCACCCGGGAGGGTCCGGCTCGGCTACCAGCGACAGGTCCGTGGGCTCCAGACGGACGGCACGGGTCCGGATCCGGAAGCCACCGACCAGGTGATGCTGCTTCGTCCCCGCTGCAGTCGCATCTTCCACGGCGGCCGATTCTTCTCGTATCCGCTGTCTCTGGACTTCGAGACCCTGGGTGGGCTGGGCCTGTCCCGGACGGGTCGCATCGGCGCGTCCTATGTCCGCGCGCGGCTCCGGCCCCGGCCGGAGCACACCTTGGAGGACTTCCTCATCAATCGATTTGGAGATGAGCTGTATCGGACCTTCTTCCGGGACTACACCGCCAAGGTCTGGGGTCGGTCCTGCGACCGGATCTCGGCCGAGTGGGGTGCCCAGCGCATCAAGGGCCTGAGCCTGCGGAGCGCGCTTGTGGACGGAGTCGGGCGGCGCCTTGGGCTGCGGGAAGGGCCGACCGAGACCAGCCTGATCGAGCAGTTCCTGTATCCCAAGCTCGGTCCGGGCCAGATGTGGGAGACGGCCGCGGGGGAGGTTCGTGCCGGTGGCGGGGAGGTCCGTCTGGGTTGGACGGTCATCGGGGCCGAACGGGAAGGCCGTCGGCTCACGACGCTCCGGGTCCGGGACCCGGCCGGCGCGGTGCACTCCATCGCAGCGGATTTCGTGTTCTCGACGATGCCCCTGCGCGCGCTCGTGGCAGGCCTCCGTGGAGATGTGCCCACGACGGTTCGTGAGGTGGCGGATGGATTGGAATACCGCGACTTCATCACGGTGGGCGTGCTGCTCGACGCCATGCAGGTACACGGACGAGATGGGGGGCGCATCCGCGACAACTGGATCTACATCCAGGAATCCGGCGTCCATGTCGGCCGGATGCAGGTGTTCAACAACTGGAGCCCATGGCTGGTCGCAGACCAGGCGAAGACCTGGGTCGGGCTCGAGTACTTTGCCGACGAGGGCGATTCCCTGTGGGCCCGTTCCGATGCCGCGCTCGGCTCCCTGGCGGTCGACGAACTGGAGGTGCTCGGTCTCGCGGAGCGAAGCGCGGTGTGCGACACGGTGACATTGCGCATGAAACGGGCCTATCCAGGGTACTTCGGGACCCATGCACGACTGTCGGAGCTCCGTTCCTGGCTGGACACGATCGACAATCTGATCCCGCTCGGTCGGAATGGCCAGCATCGATACAACAATCAGGACCACTCCATGCTGACCGCGATGGTGGCCGTGGATGGTCTCTCGACCGGGGAACTCGATCGAGACGCCCTATGGTCGGTGAACACCGAGGCGGTCCATCACGAGCGCGTCTGAACCGCTCGGGTTGCAGGCGTTCGATCCGGTCATGGGGTGCGGGCCCGGGACGAGAGGCCCGATGCGGGTATCCTCGGGGGATGGACTGCAGACCCATCGTCTTCGCGCTCCTGCCTGCGTGCGCCTCCCCCGCGGCAGACTCCGCAACCTCGCGCACCTGCCACGGCAGCGCTGCGCTGTGCGAGCGCCCGCTCGATGAGGTCGCCATCGCGATGACGCACAACAGCATGAGCAATGCCGAGGAGGGATGGCTCGGACCCAACCAGACCCACGGAATGGCCCGACAGCTCGAGGATGGTGTGCGAGGGATGATGCTCGACGTGCACCCCTGGCAGGGCGAGGCGCATCTCTGCCATGGTTTCTGTGAACTTGGAGCAGAGCCGCTCGCGGAAGGCCTGGCCCGGATCGGGCGGTTCCAGTCGGACCACCCGGACGAGGTCGTGGTCCTGATGCTCGAGAGCTACGTGGAGCCAGGCTGGATCGCTTCGGCCGCCGAGGCCGTCGGTCTTGCGGACCGCGCGTACGTGCACCCCCCCGGTGCACCTTGGCCCACGCTTGCGGAGCTGGGAGACGCGGGCACACCGCTGGTCGTATTCAGCCAGGGGGAGGAGGCAGGCGTGCCATGGCTTCATTCCGGGTACGCCGACCATGTCTGGGACACCCCCTATGCAGCGCAGACGGCGGGAGACTTCTCGTGCGGACGGCTCCGGGGAGAGGCCGACCATGCGTTCTTCCTCGTGAACCACTTCCTCACGCGCCCGACCGCCCGGGTGGAGCTCGCCGAGGAAGTGAACCATGACCCCCTCCTGTCGGAACGCATCGACCAGTGTGCGGCAGAAGCAGGCCGTTCGGTGAGCTGGGTGGCGGTCGATTTCTATGAGATCGGAGACCTGCTGCCGGCGGTGGCGCGGATGAACGAGCTC
>JAYYRS010000138.1:0-2989 GCA_036126975.1 Myxococcota bacterium | reverse complement strand
GTCGTGCTTCGGGAGGTCGAAGGCATGGCCTACAAGGAGATCGCCGAGGTGATGGAGATCCCCGAGGGCACGGTCATGAGCCGCCTCTACTACGCGCGGAAGAAGCTGCAGAAGGCCCTCAAGGGGGAGCGGAAGTGATTCCTGTCGGTTTGTTGGCGATCCGGTTGAATGAATCCGTGCGAGTCACGTCCGGGAACCAGACGAGCGCGGTGCATCCAATCCGGGGGCGCCGGCGGAACTCCGTCCCGACGACGGGTGGAAGCCAATGACACTCGACAGAAGACAACGATTGGAGTTGCGTCTCGCTGACGGCCTCGCCACTCCCGACGAGCACGCCGAGGCCGTCCGTGCGGGCGTTGACGTGGCGGACGCTGTTGCGGTGCGGCAGGTTCTCGCAGAGGTGCTCGCCCCGAGCGGGCTCGGCGTGCCGGACGGGCACGCGGCGACCAACCGCACGCTGGCTGCCGCGGGTCTCGATGATGGCAATCCAGGGCGCATCGTCCGAGCCGCGCTCGATGCGGGAGGCGGTCCTGAACTCGCCGATGTGGTGTTCCGTTCAGCGGGCCTGGACACGGTGCCCCCATCGCCGGGGCAGATCGCTGCAGCCCACAGGAGCGCCGCCGGTAGGGCTCCTGCGATCGCTCCGCCGGTGCTGGCGCGGACCCATGCGGGCGCGGTCGACCTCGGGGGCCCGTTGAAGGACGCCCTGGCGGGTGGCACAGCACCGGAACTGGGTGACGCAGTCCTGGGCCCATGGGACCTGGGACCCGCTCTGCGGGAGGCTCTCGACGGTGGCCGGGTGCCGGACCTCACCCAGGACATCTGCGCTGCGCTCGACCTCGACCCGGTCGCCTCCGGGCTGGGCGCGGCGGTGCGGGATGCCGCTGGACCCGCGCCGGACCTGGGAGATACGGTCCTGGAATCCATCGAGGACGGGCCGACCACAAGCCCGGTAGGGGCCGCGCTCGCTGCGATGGCTGGAGAGCCGCCCGAGATGTGGGACGCCGTCGCCGGGGAGATCGGGGCAGTGCGTTCGGCTGGGCGCATGGACAAGCGCGGTGCTTCCCCGTTGCGCGCAGCCAACGCGCGAAGGCGCAGGGCGCCTCGTCGCTGGTGGCTTCCCGCAGCTGGGGTGGCTGTCGCGGCAGCAGCGGCTGTTCTCGCTGTCGTCGGCCTGCCGTCCGACCGGGCGTCCGACGGCCAGGGGGCGCTGGCAGGCCACATCCATCTGGAGTCGGGACATGCGGAGATCGAGGAGATCTCCGCCGGGCCCGATGCCATGGTGCAGGTCCTTCAATTCGACGAAGACGCGCCGACAATCATCTTCATCGACGTCCTTGAGGTGCCAGCAGGCGCCGAAGGCGACGCGGGGGTGTCGCTGTGACCATGATCAACTTTCCATCCGGTCGCGGTGGCCGGTTTGCTGCCCGTGTTGTTCTCGCGGCCGCGTTGTCACTGGGGGCCCCGGTGCTTGCGACCGCCCAGGCGGGCCCCCGGGCAGCGGGCGCTGAGCAGCCTGCCGGCAAGGTCACCCTCGAGCTTCCTGTCGTCTATGCGACGTCAGCGCACCAGCGGGTCGACCCGCGCCTGTCCGACATCGCTCGGTATCTCAAGAACCTCCGGTATACCGGCTACGAGCTCCTGGGGACGCAGAAAGCCCAACTCGCCTCCAAGGGGGCGCAGACGTTCTCCCTCGCCGGGAACCGGAAGGTCAAGGTACAGCTCCTCGCCCGAGAAGCGAAGCGCGTCCGGGTGCGGGTGCGCATCATCGGCGCGAAAGGGGCAAATCTACTGGACACCACGCTCTGGGTGAACCGGAATGGGACGTTCATCGTCGCAGGCCCCAAGCACAAGGACGGGATCCTTGTGCTGCCGCTGACCGCGCGCTATTGACGTCCCGCAGGCGCCGCAGGCCTTGCGCCGCCGGAGGGGTGGCCGACGTCGCGGTGTCTCACCACCCGAGATGCGCACGTGACAATCTTCGCGAAGATCCTGAGCGGCGAAATACCCGCTGACAAGGTGCATGAAGACGACCTGTGCATGGCATTCCGGGACATCGCGCCACAGGCGCCCCAGCACATTCTCGTCATCCCGCGCAAGCCACTGACTTCGTTGGATGATGCGGACGCCACCGACGCTGCATTGCTCGGCCACCTGATGCTGGTCGCCGCGAAGGTCGCGCGCGACCTCGGACTCGCCTCCGACGGCTACCGCCTGGTCACGAACGTCGGCCTGCACGGTGGTCAGAGTGTCTTTCACCTCCACATCCACATCCTGGGAGGTCGCCAGCTTGGCTGGCCACCCGGGTGAGTCGCTTCCCGCGGCATCTCGCCATCTCCGGGAGAGGCGCTGCGCAGCGGAGGAGTCACGAACCATGGCGACCTACGACGCCAATCTCCATATCGACGCATTCGAGCAGATGGAGGCCAACCGCAAGACCGTCTACACGGTGATTGCAGTGCCTGAATACAGCGTGATGAGCTCGGGCGACCGCCTCGAGTTCGGCAGCTTCGGTAGCATCACGATCGGGATGGTCCGCCGATACGAAAGCCTCGATGCGCTTGTGGCCGCCGAGGGCTGGATGAGCCTCGTCCCCGACGCCGCGGATGGTGCCGACGCCATCCAGCAGGTCCGCGACATCGCGGAGTGGGATGACGCGGAGGAAAAGAAGTACGGCGTGCTTGCGTTGCGTGTCCGCCAGGCGAAGCGCAAGGAGCGCTGAATCAAGGCGCCTCTCCGGGCTCGAGCAACGCGCGGAGACGGGGGTCCTGGATGCCGGGGCCCGCGCTGCGGAGGAACTCTGCCGTGTCCGCACCCGACTCGGCGTAGATGCGGGCCTGCAAAGCCATGTCCAGCTTGTCGAGCTGCCTGACCCAACGGGCCTCATCGGTCTGCTGCGCTGCGTACTCCCGCCAGCGCGCCAGGAGGCGGGGCGCAGCGGCGAAGAGGTGTTCGGCAGCGGCGGCTTCGCGGGCGTGCTTCTCGGCCC
>JAYYRS010000137.1:0-2921 GCA_036126975.1 Myxococcota bacterium | reverse complement strand
CTGCAGGGGGGCAACACCCTTGTCGGACCCCACCCACCGGGGGCCTATGCCGTGCCCGCGGCGGTCTACGCGGTGGTCGGGACGGGGTGGAGCCAGGCCCACCTCCTGAGCGGAGCGCTGGTGATCTGGCTCTGCTGGGATGGCATGCGGCGCCTTGGTGCCGGGTTGCCGGCGGCCGCCGCGCTGGCGTCTTGTGGGCTGGTCTGGACCCAGGCGACGAACGCAGGCGTAGACCTGATGGCCGCCGCCTGTGTCGTCCAGAGCGTGTCCTGGCTTGTCGCATCCGACCGGCTGCGCGTTCGGCGGGCCGCCATGTGGTGGGGTGCGTGGATGGGGGCCGGCTTCCTCACGAAGTACACCGCTCCGTTGTTCCTGTGGGGGCCGTGCCTGCTGGCGGCATGGTGGGTCGTCCGCGGCCGGCGGTGGAAGTCCCTCGCATGGGGCTTCGCCGCCTTCTCCGTGGTGGCAGGCATCTGGTACGCGACCCACGGCCGGGAGGTCGCGGGCTACATCGGGGCGAGCGGCGATGCAGCGAATCCGCTCCTGACCAACCGGGACCTGCTTGCGGGACCGTGGTGGGGCTGGGAGCGGATGTCCTGGTACCCAGCCGTCGTTGCGGATGCCTGGGGCATCCCCGGTGCCGCGGCGCTCCTGTTCGCCATCTGCATGGGAGGCATCGCGAAGCGCCGAGCCGGCGCCTGGGCAGCCCCGCTCCTGGCGGTTGCGGGCGGGTGGCTGGCACTCACGCTGCAGATCCAGCGCCAGGATCGGTACCTGACGCCGGCAGCCCCGCTGCTGGCAGCGGCCGTGTCCGGTGCGGCCGGCTGGGCGGCCCTGCCCGTGCTCGCTGCGGGCGCCTACGGCGCAGCCCGCATCTACGGTCGGTCGGGAACCCCACCGGCAAATCGCGACTACGCCCATGGATGGCCGCCGGACGGCGGAGACTTTCCCTGGATGCATGACGCGTTCAAGCCGGTCAGCCTCGTGCCGGAGGCATGGCAGCTGGACCGTGCCGTCCAGGCCATGGCGGCGGCCCATGGGGCGGACACCGGGACGGTGGCGCTGATGCTCGATGAACAAGGCGAGGTGCCGGGGTTCGGCGTGTTCCTTTCGGCCGTGACGCGCCATGGCCACCGTTGGGACGTCGCGACGGTCATGCTGATGGACCGGGGCGCGCGCGCTGGAGCGCCACCGCCCGCGGCGGTGTTCGTCGGACCCTTCACCACCGATGCATGGCCACCACGCCGCTTCCGGACGCTGTTCGCCGTCGTGCGCCCCGGTGACCAGAAGCGCCTCTCGTGGGTCGACCGACAGGGCTTCGTGCTCTCCGACTCCTGGGCGCTGCCGCAGGGCATGGAGGGGCGGTTGTATGTACTCCCGGAGGGTGCGCCCGACGCAGGCCCCGATCCCCTTCCGGAGCCGGGTACCGCCGAGGACAACACGCCCGTGCCGCCCGGTTGACGGGCCCCGTTCAGAGGGCTTCGACGCTCGTCACGGCTGGAATCTCCTCGGTGAGGAGGCGTTCCACACCGGCTTTCAGCGTCAGGCTGCTGGACGGGCAGGAACCACAGGCGCCCGACATGCGGACCGTCACGACACCGTCGATAAAGGACACAAATGTGATGTCCCCGCCATCCTGCGCCACTGCCGGGCGGATCTCCTCGTCGATCAAGGTGACGATCTGCTGCTCCACCTCGGTCCGCTGGGGTGGCCCCGACGGCCGGGTCTCGAACACGGCCATCTCGCCGGAATCGAGGAAGCGATCGAGCGCGGCCGTGACGCGGGGTTGCAGGCTGGCCCAGTCGGCCTCGCTCTGTTTCCGCACCGTCACGAACTTCGGTGCGATGAGGATGAGTTCGATCCCGCTGAGGGCGAGGAGGGCCTGGGCCAGCGGGGCGTCGTCGGGCGTCTCGGCTGCTGCGGCGTATTCGTAGGTCCCGGCCGGCACCAGGGTCTCTCCCACCCGAAACATCAGTGCATCCGGGTTGGGCGTCGGCACGACATTGACGGTGGTCATTGGGACTCCTCGCGCGGAGGAGGCCGCGCGGACGCCGGGAAGGAGCCGCCAGGCGGGTCGGTACCCGCCGTTTGCTCCCCGGCACACTAACCACGGGCGAGTGCGGGACCAGGGCAAAGGGGCTAGGGTTTCCGCCTGGGCCGCGCACCTCCCACTGGGAGCAGGCCCCGATGTTGCCCTGGCACGAGGAGCCCATCCGATGTCCCTGTCATTCGAACTGAGCGATGAGCAGCAGTCTCTGCGGGAGCTGGCCCATGAGTTCGCCGAGAACGAGATCCGCCCGGTTGCGGCGCACCATGACGAGACCGGCGAGTTCCCCTGGGAGACCATCACCAAGGCGCACGAGCTGGGCCTGATGAACACCCACGTCCCAGAGAGCTGCGGCGGTCTGGATCTCGGCAACCTCGATGGCCTGCTCATTGCAGAGGAGCTGGCCTGGGGATGCTCTGGCATCGGCACGGCGATTGAAGCGAACGGTCTGGCGCAGGCGCCCGTGATCCTGGGTGGCACGGAGGCCCTCAAGAAGAAGTACCTCGGGCCGATGACCGAAGCGCCGAGCATGTGTGCCTACGGCGTGACCGAGCCCGGCGCCGGCTCGGACGTCCAGGGAATGAAGACCACAGCGGTCAAGAAAGGCGACAGATACGTCCTCAACGGGTCCAAGATGTGGATCACCAACGCCGGTGTCGCCGACTGGTATTTCGTGGTGGCCTTGACGGACGCGGACAAGAAGGCGCGGGGTGGCATGACGGCCTTCGTCGTAGAGAAGGACTGGGACGGAGTCCTGGTCGGCAAGAAGGAACAGAACATGGGGCAGCGGGCCTCCGACACCCGCGCCATCACCTTTGAAGACGTCGCGGTGCCGGAGGAGAACGTCGTGGGCAGGGTCGGGGACGGCTGGAAG
>JAYYRS010000136.1:0-8227 GCA_036126975.1 Myxococcota bacterium | reverse complement strand
CGGGGAGGTCGGCGTAGTGCCCCATGAACTCGACGAGAGGGGATGGAGTCAGCTCGAGTTGCTGCAGGCGGTCCTCCTCGTCGGTGTCGCTGATGCTCCTGACCCGGACCTCCGACACACCCGGCGGCAGGGTGAAGTCGGCGGTCAGGCGTCCTTGGGTGTCGGTCACGAAGGGACCGCTCTGCCTGCCGGCGACATCGAGGAAAACGCGGGTCTCCGGTCGGCTCTTCAGGTCGATGCCCTGGGACACCGAGACCGGGATGATGACGGAGCCATACGAGCGGGTCGGGTCCCGCCGGTCCACCACGGTGATGACGGCAGGGTAGGGCGAGTCCACGGCGGCGGGCCGGTAGAGGGCCGTGTAGCGGCCACCACCCATCGGGGTGATGTTCTCGACGATGCCGCTGGAGGAACGAAACAACAGGTCCGCGCCATCCCGCAGCGCGGGCGCACCATCGAAGAGTTCGAGGTGGAGCGTCACGGCTGCGGCATCGGCGGCGACGATGGCCGGAGGACTCGCGGTCACCCGCATCTTCTGGCCCACCGGAGGGTGCACCGACAGGCCCCAATCCCGACGAAGCTTCTGCTTGTCTGCGGTCTTCAACCGGAGGGTGAGGCCCGCCTGTTTCGCCTCCTCGACGCTGGGGGGGGTGTACGGGATGCGGAGCAGGCCGGGGGCGATGGCCGCGGGCGGGCCCACTCGTCCGCTCGTGACGGTGGCCTTGAGCTCGGCACCTTCGAGCGGACTGCCGTCCGCATCAAGCACCAGCACATGGAGGTCGGCAGGGGTGAGTCCATCACCCCGCAGCGTTCCCACGGGCAGCAGCTCGAGCTGGAGTCCGTCAAACAGCGCGTCGCCAGCGTGGGCAGGTGCGGGCGCGAGAAGGGGACCGGCACCCAGGACGGGTGCGAGGGCAATCAGCGCAGCGAGGACGCGGCAGTTTGGCACGACGGCTCCGGGCTTCGGTCGGAGAGACGTAGCCCGGAGACACGCTGTGCAGGGTTGCGGGCCGTCAATCGTCCGTCAGGGGTACATCGACGAGGACCTGTGTGTCTCCGCGGTCGACGACGAGCAGCGCGCGGCCTTCAGAACCGGACAGACCCCTGGCGAGGTCGGAGACGTCCCGTACGGCGCGTCCGTTCACGAAGAGAACCCGGTCACCCGGCTGCAACGCCGCTGCTGCCGGACTGTCGCGGTCGATCCGGGTGATGACGACGCCGCGCGCGTCGGGGCCCCGAAGCCCCAGCTCGCGGGCGCTCTGGGCGGCAATGCCCAGCGCGTCGAGTGAATTGTCGAGGGCGGACGGCGCGTCCTCGTCCGGTGCAGCCCGCCAGCGCCCTGCGCGGAGGTCGCCTTCCTCCGGACGGTCCCCCAACGAGACCTTGATCGTCCGGTCGCGGCCATCGCGGACCACGCCGAGCTTGACGACGTCGCCGGGCTTTCGGCTTCCGATCGCACGGACGACGGCGGCCGAGTCCCCAACGGGCGCACCGTCGAGGGTCGTGAGCACGTCGCCTGCACGGAGCCCAGCGTCCGCGGCTGGCGTGCCCGGGTAGATCTGCCCCAGTACGACGCCGCTCCCGCTGGGAACGCCGAGTTCGGCGCTGAGGCTCTCGTCCAGTGGCCGCAGTCCGACGCCCATCCATCCCCGGGCGACCCTGCCATCGGTGCGCAGCTCCTCGACCATGCCCGCGACCATGTCGATCGGCACGGCGAAGCCAATCCCCTGGCCGATGATGGCGGTGTTGATGCCAACCACCTCGCCCTTGAGGTTGAAGAGCGGACCGCCGGAGTTGCCGGGGTTGATCGAGGCGTCCGTCTGGAGGAAGGCGTCATAGGGACCCGCGCCCAGGTCCCGACCCTTGCCGGACAGGATGCCGGCCGAGACCGAGTGGTCGAGACCGAATGGGTTCCCGATCGCGACCACCCAGTCGCCGACCTCGAGCGCCTCCGAGCTGCCCAGCACCGCAGACGGGAGGTCGGACGCGCCTTCAAGCTGCACGAGCGCGACGTCGGTCCGAGGGTCGGTCCCGAGGACGGACGCTTCGAAGGATCGCTCGTCGTCCAGCCGCACGGTGACCCGGTCCGCTCCTTCCACGACATGGTTGTTGGTCAGGACCAGCCCGTCCGGCGAGATGATGAATCCCGACCCTTCGCCCGACTGGGTCTGGGGTGGGTTGAAACCCTCCGGCATCTGCAGGAAGGGCTGCATGCGCTGGGTGAGCGCGTCGAGGGGAGACGCGACATCCTTCTCGACCTCGAGATGCACGACCGTGGGGCCCAATGCCTTCACAAGCGGCGCAAGGCTGACGCGTGGGTCGTAGTTGAGCGACTGCGGGGGAACCTCCTCGGCACGGGCGGTCGGAGCCGGGACCGGTGCGTGGTTCGATCCGGTCAGTGCGAGGGTTCCGGCTGCGGTACTTGCGACACCGAGCGCGACGGCAGACAGGATGAGGGCGGAGCGAACGCGGGACAAGATGGCCTCCAGTGATGGGCGCTCGGTCTGGGGGTGCGTGCGCACGGCGTCGACACACCGACGAGGCTTATCCCAACCCCCGAGGGATGGTTGCTGTTCCCCGTCATCCCCTCGCTGCGATAGGTCGACTCCGGAGGAGCGATGTTTGGCTACTACGGCCATCAGCCACCCGTCCTGCTGGACCGTCCGGTCTGCCTGGTCGGTTTCCTCGGGGCCGGCACCGTCAATGTCGGCTCGGCGCTTGGGGCGCTGACCGGCCTGCCCTGGGTCGACCTCGCGCGGCGGATCGAACATTCAGCCGGCTGCAGCATCTCGCAGCTCGTCTTGGAGCGGGGCGAACGAGCCATGCAGCAGGTGGAGGGGGTCTCGCTCCGGAGGGCCATCGACGCGCGCCCAGCTGGCATCATCTCGCTGCTCGCGGGTACCCTGAAGCTCCCCGGCAGTGCCGCTGCCGTCGCGGGAGAGACAACGAGCGTCTACCTGCGCCTGTCGCTTGAGGAACTCACCCGGAACGTCCGTCGGGAACTCGATCAGCAGCCGGGTCGGTATCCCGAGTTCATGATGAAGCGGTCCGTCGTCACAGCGGCCGGGCTTGCGCCGGTCTTCGAGGCGCGGCGGGCGGCCTACGAAGAGTCGGACCACACGATCGACTGCACCGGCAAGGCCCCCACGACGGTGGCCCGGGAGATCATGGCGGTGCTTGGCTTGCAGGCCGACCTTGCGGGCGGCCCTCCGGGGTAGGCTCGCGACCATGACGCCCACGGAACCCGAAGCGCCTCCCTCCGACGAGGCCCCACTGCCGCTCACGGAGATCCTGGTGGCAGGGGTCCTCGGGCTGGTCGTGCTGGTGGTTCCTCTTGCGGTCTGGCCCCTGCAGCTCCCGACCCTCGCGCACACCTACGGCCGGTCCTATCAGCCATTCGAGCTGATGGCGTGGGGTGCAGCCGTCGTCGCACTGGGGTTGATGGCGCAGCGCGCGCGGGCCCTGCAGGCCAGCGGCCAGCTGGAGCTGCGTCGCCTGGCGCCGGCCCTCGCGACGCTCGCGGTCACGTTCTACGCGGCAGGTGTCGTGGGAGAGTTCAGCCAGGAGTCCTGGGACTGGGGGTGCTACCGAGACGGTGCAGCCGCCGTGCTGGAAGGCGGCACGCCGTACGGACGGTGCTACATCTACCCGCCGCTGCTCGCGCAGCTCCTCGCCGGTGTCTACCGGGTGGTGGACCCCTTGCAGCTGGCGCTCGGCATGAACATCCCGGACGCCTGGGTGCTGGTCTTCTATGTCTTCCAGGCCAGCCAGATCGCGGCCCTGGGCCTGCTGGCGGTGGTCGGCCAACGCCTTGCCTGTCGGTGGGGACTGCCGGCCGTCACGGCCGCTGTCGTCGTCGCCGCGCTGCTGGTGATCGACAATCCGATGCTGCGGACGCTGCGGCACAATCAGATCAACCTCTGGCTGCTCACCATTTCGCTCCTTGCTGTCGATGTGCTGGACCGACGGCCTGTGGTCGCGGGGGCGCTGCTGGCACTCGCTGCCCACATCAAGCTCTACCCGCTGGCCTTGCTGGCGCCCTGGGTCCTGGGCAGGCGATGGAGGGCCGTGGGTTCTGCCGTCGCGGCGACGCTGGTGCTTGGGGTGGTCGTCACGGGTCGCCATCCCGAGCAGTGGGGAGAGCTGCTGGCCTTCGGGTCCAGGATCGCGGCGGGCCAGTACTTCCGCAACAACAGCATCCTGGGACTCGTGATCAATCTGGTCCGTGTTCCGCTCGCGAGCGTCAACGCACCGATCGAGCCATGGTTGCCCGCCCTGCGCCCCATCGGACTCGCGCTTTCCGGGCTCGCCGGCGCCGCCATTCTGTGGCGCCTGGTCGCGCGATTCCGTCGTGGCGGAGAGCCTTCCGAACGGCTGGCTGCAGACACGGCGGACATCTTCGCGCTCCAGCTTGTCGTCTCGCCGCTGGTCTGGGAGCACCATTTCGTGCTCGCCCTGCCCGTCGCCTGGCATGCCATCGCCACCCGCGGACGGACCGATCCAGTGCTCGTCGCGACCGGTGTCGTGCTGGCCTTGTTCCTGCCGACCGCCGACATCTTCCTCGTGAGCCATCACCGGATGCTGGGCCTGCTGCTTCTGCTCTGGGCGACCCGACACCGGCCAGGACAGGTCAGAACTTGATGGTGCATCCGCTGGCCTTCTGCCGCGCGTAGGGCGAAGGCAGGCGCTGGGTGAGGGCACCGAGCACTGCGGCGGTATGGTCGATGAGCGGACCGCCGTCGGGGCGGCCGAGGGGCGCGTTGTCGGGGCCGCCGAAGTAGGCCAGCGTCCCTTCCGTGTCCACGATGGCGAGGGTGGGGGTGACCGTCGCGCCATAGGCCCGCGCGATGGCGCCGGTCGAGTCGAGCACTGGTGACGGGAGGTCCCAACCGGCGGCCTTGCGGCGGTTCAGGCCCGGGTCTGCGCCGGTCGAGCCCGGCCGGTTGGCGTTGACGGGGACCCATCGGACGCCAGCTCGGGCCCATGTGGCCGGCGCGGTTTCCAGGGTCCCGTCGTCATGCGCGTGGGCCACGAAGGGGCAGTCCGGGTTGAAGAACTCAAGGACGACCACGGTCCCGGACAGTGCGGCAAGGTCGATCGCGGTTCCGTCGAGGTCGACCGCCGAGAACACCGGGGCGGGTTCCCCTGGCAGGACGGCGGAGGCCGGGGCGGCGTCTCCGAACGGCGCGGGATTGCGCCGCTCCGGCGGGAGGGGGTTCGCGGCGCAGGCGAGCAGGAGCGGGAGTATCATGGGATGCCCTACCCCATCGCTCACGGTCTGCAGCGGGTTGCAGCGTCGGCTGCCTCGGCCGCCCGCCCGAGCCGGTCCAGGCTGTCTGCCTGGAGGCACCATGCGTTGCCGGGGACCGGTCGCTCCTGCGCCTGCATGCTGGTGATGTACTGCTGGACCTGCTGGTGGGCGAGGTCCGGCCGGTCCCGCAGGAATGCAGCCTGGGCCAGGAGCCAGCGCTCGCGGTCGCGGTCGAACACCCGGACGCCGGGGGGAATCGCCTCGACGGCACCAACCCAGAGCTGCAGGGCACGTTCGTGTTCGCCGCGCTTGAGAAGCCATCGCGCGAGACTCCCCGCCGCGTAGGGGTTTTCGGGTTCTGCGGCGAGTTCGGTCGACCAGAGCGTGCCGTCATGGGCGAACGCATGGGTCCGGGGAAGGGTGTGAACCAGACCCAGTGCTGCGAATGCGCCCGCGAGCGCAACCGGTGTGCGGCGGCTGCACGGGCCGGCGTCATGGGCTGCGAGCAGGGTGCAGACCGCAAGCGGGAGATAGGCATACCGGACGGCCTGCACCCCGATGAGCGGGATGCCCACTGCTGCAGGAGCGAGAAGCATCGCCCATGCACCCCCTGCGACCACCAGTGCGATCGCCGAGCGGCGCCTCCGCTTCCACATCGCTGCGCCCCCTGCCAGGAAGGCCATCAGGGTCAGCGCTCCGGCTGCGGGGCGCAGGTGGTCGGAAGGGTCGAACAGATGCGCCATGGGCGCGCCGCCAAGCCATCGTGGGAGCAGCCAGCCGGCCGCGCCGAGCCCCGCAATGAGTTGCTCGTCCAGGGGTGTCGCGCCTGCGGCGGCTGCGTAGGACTGCGCGGTGATGGCGCCGTGCCAGCCGAGGTAGGCAGCCGCGCCAGCGGCACTGGACGCAAGGAGGATCATCCCGCCCCGCAGGCCGTCCCGTCCCATCCCGGAAGCGATGCCGACGACCGGCACGATGGCGACTGCAGACTCCTTGCAGAGGCCCGCAACGAGCGTAAACGCTGCGACGCCCATGGCGCGGTGGACGAGCGGGAGGGCGGAGAGCGCGATGCCGAGAAGGGCCAGGACGGCTGTCGTTGCAGCGAGATCGTACACGTCGGACGACCAACAGACAGCGTCAGGGACCACGGGGTGGTCGGCAAAGAACAGGGCGAGGACCGCGGCACCGGTCATCGATGCCCCGCGACGGCGCGCCAGCCACTGGAGGAGCAGCACGTTTCCCAGGTGCAGGGTCACGTTCAGCAGGCGGAATGCAACTGCGGACCGCTCCACTCCGAGCGCGACGAGGTGCTGCAGGGTTGCGGGAACGGGGCGCCATATGTGTCCTCTCCCGCTGCCGGCATGCGCGTAGGTGGGCGTGGTCCACTCCCCGAGCAGATCCCCCTCCTGTGCGTGCATCGCCAGATTGACCGCGTCATCGGCGACCCAGCCCGCTCCGACCACGGCAGGGACGAATACGGCTGCGGCGATGGCGACGGGCAGCGCGTGGAGGGCGCGTCGCAGCGGGAGGGCGGTGGTGGGCATGCGGGCCCGACGGTACCGCAGGCGCCACCGTCAGAGCGTGCCCTTGAGTCGCTCCAGTGACAGGATCGCGACCTGGTAGTCGGCACGGGCCCGGAGGAGCAGGACCTTTGCATTCTCGACCTCGCGCATGGCGTCGAGCACGTCCTTCTGGATGACGCGGCCCGCATCCTGCAGGGCCTTCTGGGCGGCCATGGTCTCCTCGGCGAGGCGGAGGTTTGCCTCTCGAAGGCTGATCTGGGCCTTGCTGGCGTCGATCTGGGCGACCTGGGCCCGCACCTGCTGGTCGAGGCTGCGCTCCCACGCGATCCGGTCGAGTCGCATCTGGGCCGCCGAGGCTTCGGTGCTCTCCAGGCTTCCCCGGTCGGCGCGATTCAGCAGTGGCAGGGTGAGCGTCGCGCCCAGCGTCCATGTGGGCAGCTTGTTGCTCAGGGCCTCTGCCACGGCCGCCCGCCCGTCGGCCTCTTCGAAGCCATTCTGGCCATAGCTGGCGTTTGCGGTCAGCTGTGGAAGCAGGTTGTGCTTCGCGAGGACAACGTCCAGCGCGCCGTTGTCTTCCATGAGTCGGAGCGCCTGGAGTTCGGGATTCCGTTCGAGGGCGGCTGCGACCGCGCCGGCCGCATCGACCGCGACTGGCAGGGGATCCGCGGGCTCGGAGGTGAGCGCGACATCCTGGCCGAGCGGCATCCCCACGGCGACGAGGAGCGTGTCCCGCGCGGTCCGGTCTGCGATGCGGGCGTCAACGAGGGCGCTCTCGGCCTGCACCACGAGCGCATCGACCCGCGCCTGCTCGCTTGCGGCAAGGGTGCCCTCCGACACCTTGGCTGCGACCACTCGCTGCTCCTCCCGGGCCGTGTCCAGAGACCACTGGGCGATTTCGACGAGGTCCCGCTGGTGGTAGAGATTCCAGTAGCCGCGTGCGACCTCCTCCAGGGTCTGCTGGCGCTGGACGAGGAGCCGCGCCTCCGCTGCGTCTCTCGCGCGCTGGGCCCGCCGCACCCCACCCAGATTGCTGGCCAGACGGAAGCCCTGCAGAACCTCCTGGCTGAGGCTGACGTTGAGGTTGGGGGAGAAGAACGGATTCTCGCTGTCGATCTCGATGTTGTTGTCGACGAGTGTGTAGTCGGTCTGGAATCGCGACCAGTCCCACGTGAGGTTGACCGTCGTCCCCGTTGGCATGTACTGGCTGAGCCCTACGTTCCATGCCTGCCGGCGGGTATTCTCGAGGACCTCGCCGAACTGGCTGAAGGTCTCGCTGGTCCGGGAGAACGTGCTCGTCCCCGCGGTCAGCATGGGGTCGAAGGTCGCCTTGGCGGCCAGCAGGGCACCATCTGCCGATGCGATGTCCAGTCCAGCCCGCTGGAAGGCGATGTTTCCCTGGAGCGCCCGCTTGAGGCAGTCCTCGTAGCCGAGAGGGGTCGCAGCGGGTTCGGCGCTG
>JAYYRS010000135.1:0-5415 GCA_036126975.1 Myxococcota bacterium | reverse complement strand
CAACAACGGCAGCCGTGGCGGGCAGCCGCCCCGGAAGTGAGCCGCGCTATCGCGGCCGGGCCGGCGGGTCCAACCCGTTCCCTCCGTCGCGTCCGCGAGGCCCATGCGGCGACCGGCGCCCGGGCCGCGGCCCTCAGGCCGGCTTGCGGCCGGTCGGCAGAAGCACGTACCCGTCGTTGAGGTCGCCCAGGAACGCACAGCTCTCGGGGCCCCGGATGTCCAGATAGGCGGCGGTGTAGGCGCAGAGTACGGCCTGGAGCTGCTCTTCGAGCTGTCCCACGCGGCTGCCGTTGGAGCTGGGCAGGTCGGCGTCCACGACCTCGTCGAGGGCTTCGCTGTCGAGCAGCGTCGGGATTGCGTCGCCGAGCTTGTCGTAGAGCAGCTCACGGAACCGGGCGACGGCGTCCTTGCGTGCACCGACCGGACCGGCCTTGAGGCGGATGGGCCGCTCTTGATCGAACAGCATGATCTGGGCTGCCTGGTTGTACGTCTCGACGACGCGGTCGCCCTCGGCCATCGGATTCGGGTCGAAGCCCATGCGCATCATCGCGCGCCCGATGGTCCGGGGGTGCGAGGCGTTCACCACGTTGACCTGGTACTCATCGACGTGGTGCTTCCCGAAGTGGTGCTCGAGCAGGTCGTCGCAGGGGCGTCGGCCGCCCGTGTTCTCGACGATGATGGGGGCGTTGACTGCGATGACGCAGCCCGCGCGGCCGCGGTTGCGGGCGATCCACCGGAGGATGTCCTCGTGGGCGCGCAGCGATGCGGTCGAGATGACCTTGATGCTGGAGCCATCCTCATCGATCTCGATCACGGCGCCTCCGGAAGAGTTCCGGGGGGCCCAGGCCAGGTCGAGGCCGAGGTAGCGGGGGCGTCGGGGCCGGCGGGTACGGGGCACGGGCAATCCTCGGTAGGAAGACGATGGCTCGGACCAGGAGGGCAGAGCCGGGAGCCGGGGGTCGGCGGTGCGGGAGACACGAGGTCCCTCCGGGCACCGCGCCCGGGCTCGGGCCTCCCAGGTAGCGCGTCCCTGCGCCTTCGCAACCCCCACGGTCCTGGAGGGTCATCCGGCGTCGGTGCGCGACGTCCCGAGCGCCCACCTCGCGGATGGCGTACGCCGGAAGCTGGCCTGCAACCCCCCAGGAAGGCGGTCGAGCACCCGGGCGCAGAGCGCCCGCGCTTCGGCAGCCGCCTCGGCGGTACGGATGGAGCCGAGGACATCCAGCAGCATGAAGATGTCGCCGCTGACGCGGGCCTCCTCCTCGGCGGCCGCGAGGATCTCCGGGTCGTCGCCGGTGAGTGCGCCCAGCAGGAGCACGCGCGCGGTCTGGCGTCGGTCGCCGGCGATGCTGAGGACATCCATGGCGTCGAGCAGGGCGTCCGGATCGGCGGTCAGCACCCCCATCATGCCCAGGAAGTAGGCACGGCCTGCCACGATGCCGGCGCCATTCGCCTCGGTCTCGGCAGACTGGAACACGGCCAGGGCCCCCTGCCGGTCTCCGCGGGCCATGCGGACGTCTGCCTGCACCTCGCGGTAGGACAGCCGCAGGAAGGCGTCTGCATCAGGATGCAGCGCCACCTTCCCTCGCTCGAGCCACGCCTCGGTGCCGTCGAGGTCCCCGGCGACGAGGTGGATGGCAGCCCGGCCGACATCCACCCGTGCCCGCTCGTACGGGAGGTGCGCGAAGCGCGCGGCGTCCTCGGCCTCGTCGAGGCACTGCATCGCCTCGTCGAGCCGGCCGAGGCGCCGCAGCGTGATGGCCAGTCGGTAGAGCGCTGGGACGAGCCGCGCGGCCTGTCCGTGGGCGCGAAGGTGTCCGGCCTCCCGCTCCAGGTAGACCAGTGCCTCGTCCAGGCTGCCCTGCTCGGCGAGGAGGATCCCGAGGCCACCGTCCGCCATCGCGGCGGTCGCCGGGTCATCGAGCGTGCGTGCGGCGGCGACGCAGCGCTGGTACAGCGCGCGCGCCGGATCGGTTTCGGCCCGCAGGCGGTGGGCCGTGGCCGCGAGCAGCAGGGCCCGCGGGAGGCTCGGATCCGTCTCGTACGGGGCAAGCAGTGCGATGGCCTGGTGGGCGAGGTCCGCGGCGAGATGTTCATCGCCGCCGCGGTGGCGGGCCTGGGCCAGGGCGACCAGGGCGCGGGCCTGGAGCCGCGGAAGGCCGTGCTCCACCGCCAGCGTGCGGCCCGCGGTCAGTGCATCGACGGCCTCGGTGCGCCGGCTGACGGAATCCAGGACCTCCCCGCGGCTGATGGCGAGCGCGACGGTGACCGCGGGTGTGCCGCCCTCCATGCGTCCCGCCCGTCCCAGAACGTCCAGGGCGCGGGCGTGCTGTCCCCTGGCGCGGAGCTGCTCGCCGAGCGCGAGAAGCGCAGCGGGCGCATCGTCCGGATCCGCGCCGTGCGCCTCGTGCCATGCGATCTGCTCGTCCCGCCAGGGGTCCTCTGGCAGTTCCCGGAGGGCGGCAGCGAGTCGCCGATGGATGCGGGTCTGGCGGGCAGCGGACACCTCCTCGAGGACGAGCGGGGCCAGTGCGGGCCGCCGCAGGAGGAGCCAGTCCCCGTCGGAATGGCGCTCCTCGCTCGCCAGCCCCGCCTGGACCAGCGGACCGGTCGTGAGGCCGTCCGGTGGCACCTCGGCGATCGCAAGCGCGGTGTCCAGGGGGAGCGCCTCGCCCACGACGCTGAGCACCTCAAGCAGCCGGCGTTCGCCGGGCCGCAGGCTGCTCAGCACCTCACCGAAGAGCCGCACGAGTCCAGTTGTCGGCTCCAGGGGCGCCGTCCGGTCGAGGCGCCAGCGGGTGCCGCCATCGTCCGAGAGCCCTTCCGGAACGAGCGCGCCGCGGTGGACGAGCTCCTTGACGGCGAGCACCACGATGGCGGGCAGGCCACCGCTGATCCGGTGCAGGTCGTGTGCGAGCCCGGCGGGCGGCGAGGTGGTCCCCAGCATGCCGCTGAGCACCCGCCATGTCTCCTCAGGCGTCAGGGGACGGAGCTTCACCCGGTGGCCGGTGAACGTGGGGATGTCCCGGGAGGCGGTCACCACCGCGGCGAGTGCCGGCGCGGCGGCCAGGGCGCCCCACAGGATCCGGGCTGCGTCCGGTGCCGCGCGATCCGCGTCCTCGATGCAGAGCAGCAGACGTCCCTCACCCGACAGCGCCTCCAGGGATCGGGCGAGATGCTCGGCTTCGGCACGAACCGGTCCCGCGATGCGGGACAGATCGCGGGCCAGCTGCTCCACGGGATCGCCTGGCGCGGCCCGGTCCCGGCAGCGGATGGCGATCGTCTCGAACCCCTCCTCTCTCGCACGCTGGACCGCCCATGCGGCCATGCGGCCGGTACCGGTGCCGACCTCTCCGGTCAGGAGTACGGCCTTGCCCGCATCCATGGCGGCCTCGATCGCGCCCACGGCCGCGGCCCGTCCGACGATGGGTGGGTCGCGGAGGGAGCGGTCTGCGCCGGAGGCGCCCGTCAGCAGCGCCCGCGCGATGCCCGCGGACGGCGGACGGGCGACCGGATCCCGGGCCATCAGCCGCTCGACGAGGTCGACAAGTCGTGCGGGCAGGTCGGGACGGACCTCGGCGAGCGGGCGGCACTCGCCTTCTCGATGGGCCTGGAGGTACCCCGCTGCGCCGCGGGCCTGGAAGGGTCGCTCGCCCGCCAGTGCTTCGTACAGCGTCACGCCCAGGCTGTAGAGGTCTGCACGATGGTCGACCTCGGCGCCGGCGATCTGCTCGGGCGCCATGTAGGCGTAGGTGCCCATGACGTCGCCGAGCGTCGTGGTGAGCGGATCGGATGGGTCCGCCGCGAGGCCGAGGTCGAGCAGGAGGACGCGCCGGTCGTCGGCCAGAAAGGCATTCGATGCCTTCACATCACGGTGCACGATGCCGTTCTGGTGCAGGTACTCGAGCACGCGAAGCAGGCTCGCGGCGATCTGCTCGCCGAACTCCGCCGTGAGCGGACCGTCCTGCTGGAGCCGCTCCGCGAGCGACTCGCCGGACAGAAGGTCGAGCGCGATGGCCGGCCGCGGGCTGGTCAGCACGCCGTGACATCGGGGCAGTCCGGGGTGCGAGAGCCGCGCCAGCAGCCGGCCCTCTCGCAGGAATCGGCTGCGGTGGGTCGGAGAGCGGTCGGGCTCGCGCAGGACCTTGAGCGCGACGGCCCGGCTCACGCCCTCCGCGGTTGCCTGCCAGACGTCGGCGAGACCGCCGACGCCAAGCCGTTCATGGAGCTGCCACCTGCCCAGGTGGATGCCGGCAGCGAGCGCGGGAAGGGGAGGGGAGGAGGCCATGCGCGTCGAGGATGCCACAGCCCCCGGCGGGATGGGTCAGCGTCGGCCACCGCCTTGTCCGCCGCCGCCTTGTCCGCCGCCGCCATGTCCGCCGCCGCCGCCCTGTCCGCCGCCGCCTTGCCGTCCCTGGCCGCCCTGGCCGCCCTGGCCGTCTGGCGGCGGCCCCGGGGGACCCATCTCGCCAGACTTTCCGGCCGGCGGCCCGCCGCGTCCGCCCGGTCCACCGCCCGGTCCGCCGCGTCCCCCTCCGGGTCCGCCCCGCCCCTTGTTCTCGAAGAGCCCGGGACCGGGTTCCCCCAGGTCGTCGAGCACACGGGACTCCACCTGATCCAGGCGGTTCTCCAGCTCGGTCAGGGCGTCCTGGACGTTGGTCGCGGCCAGCTTGGTCGCCCGGGGGTCATAGGAGACGATCTTCGAGCGCTCGATCCCCTTCTGCTCGAAGGTCGCCAGCGCCAGCTCGAGGTCGCCGAGCCGCGTCTCGATGCGCCGCAGCCGCGAGTCGAGCGCACCATCCGCGGGGGCTTCGTCGTCGGCCTCGTCGTCCGGCGCGCGGGCGACGGCGGCCTGCTGCTCCAGGCGGGCCAGGACGGCGTCCAGCGACTCGCCGCCGACGACGATGTCGCGGGCGTCGACCGGGTCGGTGGCGCAGGCGGTGGACAGGACGAGGAGGGCCAGCAGGGGGATTCGGGTTCGCATGTCCACAGCGTAGCGCGTCCCCGATGCCCGGTTCAGGATCGGGACGCCATCCAGTCCCCGATGGTGGGCCAGACATGGTCTGGCGCGTGGCGGCCGAGCACGAGGTCGAGGTGGCCCCAGTGGGTCTCGTGATGCCAGTCGTCGAACACGACCATCTGCTTGTCGCTCGATCCCGAGCGGTCATAGGCGGCGCGCCCATCGGCGGGCGGCATGAGATGGTCCTCGTCGCCCAGCGTCACGAGGAGGGGCAGGTCCGTCCGGGTCCAGGCGTCCTCGTACTCGAACCGGTCCTCCGCCGCCCAGCGGGACATCTCCTGCCAGACCCGGAGGCTGGTCCAGTCGAATCCCTTCTCCAGGCGTTCCGCGAGCAGGTCCGGCTCCATGCTCCCCGGCCACCATCCGCTGATGGGAAACGCCCATCCGGCGATGTC
>JAYYRS010000134.1:0-3016 GCA_036126975.1 Myxococcota bacterium | reverse complement strand
GGACGCCGGACTTCGAGAAGCGCTGTACGGGAAGGAACAGCACACGGCAGTGGACGGACTGCTCTGGGGTCGTCGATGGGTCGTCGTCACCACGCCGGTGGCGCCGCAGGGACGAGTCGCGGCCGCCTTGCGGGTCCGCATGCCCCTGCACCTGCCGCTCCTGCCGGGTGGCCCTGCGGGCTTCGTGCTCGCCTACACCATCTTCTCGGGTTCGGCGATTGCGCTGTTCGGTTTCAGCCTGTTCCGGCGCCGGCTCATCCTGCCGATCCGCCGGCTCCAGGAAGGCACCCGGCAGATCGCGGACGGCGGTTTCGGCTCGACCGTGCAGGTGGATGCCTCAAGCGAGCTGCAGTCGCTGTCCGAGGCGCTCAACGCGATGTCGGCTTCCCTGGCAGGCTACCGCGGGCGGAGCGAGGAGCAGCTGGAGCGGCTTCGCGGGGCGAATGCGGAACTTCGCGCCGCCCAGGAGGCTCTCGTGCGTTCGGAACGTCTCGCGGGCGTCGGCCGTCTCGCCGCCGGTCTCGCCCATGAGGTCGGAAATCCCCTGGCGGCGGTCCTCGGGTACCTGGAGCTGATGGAGGGGGGGCTCGATGACCCTGATCTCGAGCGCGACCTCGTCCGTCGCTCCCAGACGGAGCTGGGGCGGATCCATGCCATCATCCGGCAGCTGCTCGAGTATTCGCGACTGGGGGCGGGGCAGGTCGAGGACGTAGAACTCGCGGAGGCCGCCCAGGAGGCCGTGGCCACGGTTTCACCCCAACCCGCGTTCCGGGATGTGCCGATAGACGTCGCGGTCGGCGATGTGCGGGCGCGGGTTCGCGTCGAGCGGGACAAGCTCCATCAGGTCCTTGTCAATCTGCTCCTCAACGCAGCGGATGCGCTGCGCGGTGCTGCGGTGCCGCGGATAGACGTCGAGATTGCTGCCGTGGGCGGGGAGGCCCTCCTGCGCTGTCTGGACACGGGCAGCGGGTTCGACCCCGTGGCCCTCGACCGGGCCTTTGAACCGTTCTTCACCACGCGGGACGTCGGCCGGGGGACCGGCCTGGGGCTGGCGACGGCGCAGCAGGTCGTCGAGCAGTCAGGCGGTCGAATGTGGGTGGCGAATCGACCGGAGGGCGGGGCGGAGGTCGGGCTCGCCCTTCCGCTTGCCGAGGTGGCTTCGGATGTGGACTGACGTGCATCGCAGGGCCAGCGTGATGGTCCTGGTGCTGGCGGTTGTGCTGCGGGTCCCTCGCGCGATTCTGCGATGGGACGAGGTCTCGTTGGCCTATGCAGCGTATGCGGAGCCGGCGGTGCGCGCCCTGGAGGCGGGGAGCGTGCCCGCGCTCGCAGCAGCCTGGGTCGGCCTCCATCCGCCTCTGCATGCGGCGCTGCTCGCCGTGAGTGAGCTGCTCCTGCCGGTACCGGCGCTGTGGTTGCTGGGGTCCGTGGTCGCGTCGACGCTGGCCGTGGCTGCTGTGTGTCGTGCGTTCGGCCCGACGGCGGGGCTGGTGCTCGCGACGTCGCCGCTGCAGCTCGCCTACGCAGCGGAGGTGAACAACTATCCGCTGGCCGTGGGGTCGATGGGTCTGCTGCTCGTCGCAGCGCGTGCGCGGTGGGGCTGGTTGGTCGCGGCCGCGGGGCTGGCCTGTCCGGCCCACCTCCGGGGGGCTGCCGCTGCGGGGGGGGTGGTCCTCTGGCGGCTGCGGAACCCCATCGACCGGAGCGAACGCGTCCGGCTGGCGGCGGGCGGGTTCCTGGTTGCGCTCCCCGTCGTGGTCGGTGCGGTCGGTCTGCTGGGACAGGACACCACCTTCGCGCAGCCAACAGCGGAACCCGGTGCGTGGCTGATGGCGGCGGCTGCCGCCCTCGGCCCCCCCGGCCTTGCGCTCGCGGCCGTCGGGCTTCTGGGGCTGCGTGGTCCGACACTGGCAGCCTTCCTCCCGGCGGCGACGGCGCTCGGCGCGAGCCTGGCCATCAACGCTGCAGCGCCCCACCAGCTGCCCTACCTGGCGATCCTGGGGGTGCCTCTCGCAGCGGGAATCGCGGGAGCCGTGCGCCGGTCGGGCCCGCAGGGATCCTGGCTCACCGGACTCGTCATCATGACGGCGCTCTGGTCGGGTGGGAACCGTGCCGTGGATGCGGTCGGTGCGCTGGGTCGGTTGCATGCCGCGGTGGACACGCCACGCGGTGTGGACGAGGCACTCGCGCGGGCCAAGAGCGGCGATGTGGTGTGGCTGGTCGCGCCAGCACTGCAGGCTGACGACGACAAGACGGACACCAGCGCCGTGCTCTGGCGAATCCCGCCCTGGAACCGCATGCCCCGCGCGCAGCGCGTGCCGTTCGAATACGCCGACTGGCGCTATGGCCAGCCGCGGACGGTCCGGGGAGTCGACATCCACACGTCCACCGAACTCCACGCTGCCGCATTCGATCACGTCGCGCTCGCGTCACTGGAGCAGGGCGCATCCATCTGGGTGGTCCTCTACGACCATGGTCCCGCCACTGGTCTGCAGGCACGCGTCGTCCGTACGCTGCGGCCCTACTCTGCGACGCAAGATGCGATGCCCACCTCCCTGGGCCTCGGTGATGACCACATCTGGCATGTGACGGGGCTGGCACGATGAGGATCTGGGAGCCGTGGGAGACCGCATGGCCAGCGGGTGCGGCCCTGGTGCTGTGCGCCCTGGCCGTGGCATCTGGCGGCTGGCGCTGGGTTCGCATCGACCGGCGCGACCGGGCCGTGGCGGTCGGTCTGCTGCTCGTCGCTCTCATCGTCCGTCTTCTGGTGGTGCCCGCCTGGACCATGCACACCTACGATGGCCATGAAGCCGAGTATTTCGACCTCTTCCGGGGCGTCCGGGCGCCGACCCGCGGGGGCACGGTGCTGTACCCCGCGATGCAGTGGCTCTGGTGGGGGCTGGGTCGTCTCCTGCCCCCCTGGCCGCGGCTCCCCATGGTGCTGATGGCTTGCGTGGGTGCGCTGGGGGTGGTCACCAGTGCTGCGCTCATGCGGCGCCTCGCGACGCCCGGCGCG
>JAYYRS010000133.1:0-3293 GCA_036126975.1 Myxococcota bacterium | reverse complement strand
CTGGCGACGTCCTGCGCCGAACGGCACCTCGATCACGAGCCCATCGCTGCCCGTCGCAATCGCAGTTGCCTCGGCAACCTCGATGCCGTCGGTGACGGTATCCGGGGCACGCCGAACGAGGAGGGTCCACCCAAGGGGGGGGTCGGGACGTCCTCTCGCGACACCGTACAGGTCCCCGACACCGCCGGATGCGCGTGCCCGCAGCTGGGAGAGCTCGAGCATTCGCTCGAGTCCGTTGGGGCCCCATCGTGCGATCCATTCCTCCCGGGCGGGCAGGTAGCGCCCGATCGACTGCACCCAGTCCGCAGCGCCCTGCATCGGGCCATCCGCATGCTGCGGGATCTGCAGCGGCGGGAAGGCATCGGCCCCACGCTCGGTCTCCGCCTGCTCGGGTGGTTGAAGACGCGCCGGGACGCGCCGGTTGGGAGCGCCGAGGGGTTGGATCGGGGCTGCCGGATCCGGTTCGTGGCCTCCCCGTGGGTCGGATTCGTCTCCGCGGCGGCGCTCGAGGCGGCGCGCCACCGTGATCGGCAGTGCCGCCAGCGAGACGAGGTCATCGGCTCCCGCACGGATCCATTCCATGCGCTCGCCATGGGGTGGATCTGTCTGGACGGCCGCGATCACGGGTGGGCGGCGGGTCCGCGCGGGCAGGCGCCCGAGCTGGGCTACGCCCGCGGGCGCCCAGACGGCAATCAGGCGTGCGTCGGGCGTCCAACGGGTCTCGATGGTCGCGATCGAGGCGAGGCTCTCGGCGACGCCGGCCGGAGGTGGCGAGCCGAGCCATGCGATCACCGGCGGGGTGTCGGTGGCGCGGGGGGTCACGGGCATGCGCACCGGGGCAGGGGGGAGCGAGACGCGAAGCGCATTCGAGAGCATACACGTTGGCGCGATCCCGGGCCATGCACCGTCCGCCCGGGTAGGGGACGGAGAACCTGGATCGCCGAAGGGAGCCACGGCCGTGCGCGTCTGCATCCTGACCCGCGGAGACTTGTTCCCGACCGACCACGGGGCGGCGGTGAAGATCGTCCGCACGGCCCATCATCTTGCTCGCGTCACGGGCAGCGCGGTGTGCGTTGTCACGGACGACCGCGACCGGTATCTCCGTTTCGATCGAGACCGCGTCGAAGAGGTGCCGTATCCGCCACGCCTCCGGGCTGCCGAGGAGTGGCCGCTCGTGCCGCGACTCGGGCAGCTTGCCGAGCGAATGTGCGGTCGGCTCGGGTACCCCCAGGAAGAGCTCTTCCTCTACCGACCCTACTTCGACCCGGCGTGGGTCATGCGCGCGGTCGAGGTCGGCCGGCGCGAAGGGATCGATGTCTTCCAGGCGGAGTTTCCTGGCTATGGCGTGCCGGCTGCGATCGCAGCGCGCGGTCTCGGAGCGCTGCGGAAGGCCATGGGCGGACGCCCACCCACCAGCAGCGTCGTCCAGCACAACGTCGAGTGGGACCGGTTGGCAGAGTTTGGGCACGACGTGCGTTGGATCCGGCGGGCCGAGCGGGCGGCGCTCGCATTGGTCGACGAGGTGATTGCCGTGTCGACAGACGACCGGGATCGCATGGCCGAGGCGGGCGTCGACCGAAGCAAGCTCACGGTAATTCCCCATGGCGTCGATGCCGGGTCGTTCCGGCGAGCCACCGGTGCGGGGATCCGCGCTCGGCATGGCATCGCGCCGCGAGCCCCCCTGCTGTTCTTCCACGGCACCCTTCACTACTGGCCCAACACCGAGGCGGTCCGCTTCATCGTGGAGCAGCTCCTGCCGCGCCTGACCGCGAGCCATCCGGATTTGCGGGTCCTCGTCTGCGGACGCAACCCGCCGGCCTACTACGAACATCCATCGGTGGTCTTCACCGGTTCGGTCGAAGACCTCCCGGCGTACGTCGCGGCCGCGGACGTATGCCTGTGTCCTGTTTTTGCGGGGGGGGGGACCCGCATGAAGCTGCTGGAGTACATGGCGGCAGGACAGCCGGTCGTGAGTTCGACCAAGGGCGCGGAGGGCATTCAGTACGTCGACGGTCGAGACCTCATCATCGCGGACGAGCCCGAGGGCTTCGCGTCGGCGGTCCGGATGCTGCTCGCCGATCCAGGGCGGCGCCGGGCGCTCGGCGAGGCTGCCGCGCAGTTCGCCTTCCACTACGACTGGTCCGCTGTCGGCGAGGCCTACGTCCGGCTGTATGCCGGGGTCGGACGCGGGGAAGATTGGAACGAGCGGCTGCTGAAGCAGGCGCCGGAGGTGCCCGATGCCGCCCCTCGGCTGGTCCCGGTCCGTGCGCTGGCCATCCCAGACGTGGCATCCCATCTTCCGGCAGACCGGACGCCGTCGAAGCCGCTCACCATGCTTCTCCTGGTCAACCGGGGCTGCAATCTCCGATGCTCATTCTGCGACCTGTGGGAAGACCACATCCACATGCCTCTCGACCAGGTCCTCGTGCTCCTTGATGATGCAGCCGCGATCGGCACGAGGACGCTGGTGCTGACCGGAGGCGAGCCGTTCCTGCACCCGGACCTCTTCGCCATCGTCGCGGCCGCGCGGGCGCGGGGGATGGGCGTGAACATCACGACCAATGGGACGCTCCTGGACCGACGCTGGGATGAGGTGCGGGCATCCGGGGTGAGCTCCCTGTCGTTCTCCATCGATGGACTCGAAGCCACCCACGACGCCTTGCGGGGTCAGCAGGGGGCCTGGCGACGCACCATGGCGGCGCTGGAGAAGGCGGTTTCGCATGGCGACCTCTCGCCCAGCGTCTACTTCACCGTCACCTCGGCCAACGTCCACGAGCTCACAGCCGTGTTCGACCGGGTCCATGCGCTCGGAGCGGACTTCGACTTCTGGCCGGTGAATGATGCCGAGGAGCTGTATCTGCGGACCGAAGCGGACCGGACGGCCTTCATGGCGGCCGTGGACCACATCGGTGCGAGGCTCCCGCAGGTCGCGGCCCGACGGGCGTACTACCGGGCCGGCCTCGCGTACCACGCCGGAGAGGCCGGGCCCGTGCGGTGTCTCGGCCTGG
The DNA here is from genome assembly GCA_036126975.1 of Myxococcota bacterium. Taxonomy (GTDB): domain Bacteria; phylum Myxococcota_A; class UBA796; order UBA796; family UBA2385; genus JAYYRS01. The sequence goes on along the minus strand of JAYYRS010000133.1, from coordinate 285 downwards.
TCGACCAGTTCGGCGTCAAGTACACGGGAGAGTTCCTGCCGTGCTGCGTCTGGGATGGCTCCGGGCTGGTTCTCGGCAACGTGAACGAGACGCCGCTGCGGGAACTCTGGACCGCAAAGCCGGTGCAGGCCTTCCGCGAAGGCATGTTCCACAAGGGCTGCACGGCGGGGTGTTTCAACCACTCCCTGTATGAGTTCGAGGTGTCCACGGGTCTCCCTGCACCGGTGCGGGCCGCCTCGCCTGCGCGTTGAGCGGCGGAACAGGCTAGGCCACCGCGTCGAACCG
>JAYYRS010000132.1:0-3028 GCA_036126975.1 Myxococcota bacterium | reverse complement strand
CCGTCCTCCTGCCAGTACGACGTGAAGGCGTCCCCAGGGGCCTGCCATCGATACGCCGCGAGCGTCCGTCCGAGCTTGCGGCTGTGCAGACGGGCAGCCATGACCTCGATCTCGCCCTTCCGGTCGCGGCGCCATGCCACCTCGACCCGATCCCCGCGCTGCAGGTCACGGCGCAGGTTCATGTCCCATACGAACAGCCGCGCGTACACGGCGGACAGGGCGTCCCCGTCCTCGCCGACCGCGTTTCGGAAGGTCCTTGCCAACGAATGGTCGACCTCGGCCTCGACCACCTTCCAATCCGATGGGACCGCGACCGGCACCGGAGCGGCCGCCTGCGGGGCGTCCACCGGAGCCGTGCTGGTGGCGGCCGTGGCGACCGGGGCCACCCCTGGAGGCGCCGTGACCACGTCCCCGTGGGCGACGACGGGTTCCGCCGTCCGGGTCTCCGGCGCCGGGTCACCCGCCTTGCGCTGCGTGACCATGACGAGATTGAGGGCGAGGGAGCAGCCGAGGATGCCGTAGAGCAACCAGGGCTTCCCGTAGGGGGGCTGGATCATGGGGGACCTCGGGGAGACGGCAGGGTCGATGCGTGAGGGGCGCACCGACCGGTTCAGCGCAGCGGCGTGGCGGACATGGATCCGTCACCGCTCCACCATGTCGTTCCGTACATGCTTTGTCAACCCATAGCCTCGAAACAACATTAACTATTGGGCGCATCGCACCTGCTGACGCCAACGACCCCGCACGCACAGACGCCCCGGTCCGCCGGTCGACCCCCGGTCACCTGCCCTCGGTTCAGGCGGCCGTCGCGCCCCGGAACAACCGGAACCGTCGATCGAGACGCGCGCCCAGCTGCCGAATCTCGTGGTTCACGTCATGGTCGTCCTCGCCCGTCCAGCAGACGTCGATGGACCGCAGGCCGATGCTTCGTGCAGCCCGCGCCGTCTCCGCGAGCAGCACGGTCTCGATCCCCTGCGTGCGGAACTCGGGGTGGACGCTGAGCCACCGCATGCGACCCCGATCCACCTGGCACCGACGGCGGTGCAGCCGCAGCCAGGTGAACGGGAAGAGCCGACCGCTGCGCGGCAGGAGCGGATTGACGTCGGGAACGGTGACTGCGACGCCGACGGGCCGGCCGTCGACCTCTGCGAACAGGATCAGCCCGTCCACGGCGATCCGGGTCAGGTCGTATGCGAGGGCATCAAACACGCGCCGGCGAATGGGCACGCAGCCGCCGCGCGCGCGCTGCGAGGCATTGAAGATCGTGTGCCAGTCCTCCAGCTCCCCCTCGAGTCGCCGGGTGACCGCCGCGCGCACCCGGACCTGGCCGCGTGCGCGGGTGCGGGCCGCCCGGTCGAGCAGGCGCCCCGTGGAATCTCCGTCATCGACCTGCCAACCCCAGCTCAGGAGGTCCCGCGCCGGGGTGAGCCCGACCTGCTCGAACAGCGCCGCGTAGTACGGCGGGTTCCAGGCCGCGCCCACGACCGGGGGCCGGTCGAATCCCTTGATCAGCACGCCGCCGCCGTGCTCGAGGCCGAGGTCGATCGGCCCCTCCATCTGCTCGCACCCCCTCTCCCGCAGCCATCGGCGCGCCCGGTCGAAGAGGGCCGCAGCCACGGCGACGTCCGGGCTCGTGTCGAAGAAGCCGAAGAATCCGGTGGGCGCACCGCAGCCGCCACCGCCCCGCTGGGGATCGACGAAGGCCAGCACACGGCCAGCCTCCCGGCCGCCCTGTCGCGCGACGAACGCCTGGACATCGAGCCCCTCCGCGCTCGGGTTCCGCGCGGGGTCGAGGAACCACATGCGGTCGCGGATCAGCGGCGACACGTAGTGCGGCTCGGCGCGGTGCAGCCTGCGCGGCACCTCGACGAACCGGCGGCGATGCCGGCCCTGGCGGAGGTCAAGCGCGTCGACCGCGACGCTCCCGCGCCGCTGCCCCTGGACGGGTGCGGCCGCGGCGGGCGGGAGCTCTGGGCCGGCGCTGGACATGGTGGGCTCTACCCGTCGCGCACCGGGGCGCAAGGGACACCGCAGCGGCTGGCATCAGCCGGCGAGCTCCGGCTTGCGCGCGGCCCAGGGCCGCACCTGCTCAAGCTGCGCACCGAGCCGCAGGAGCGTCGCCTCATCGCCAAATCGTCCGACCAGCTGCACGCCGATCGGCAGACCATCATCATTCCAGTGCAGCGGCACGCTGACGCCCGGCTGGCCCGTCTGGTTGAACAGCTGGGTATTGGGGGTGGCCGCCATCTTTCCGCTGCCCATCTTGCCGAGGGCCACATCCAGCAGCGGCTTGATCGGGACCGTCCGCAGCGCGCGCATCTGGTTGCGCTCTCCCGCCGTGGGGAGGAGCTCTCCGATCCGCGCCGGAGGCCGCGCGAGGGTGCTCGTGACGAACACGTCGACGTCCTCGAACCAGTGCGCCACGCCACGCGCGGCCTTCTGGACGACCTGGCGCGCCCGCTCCAGATCGGCGGCCGACGACTTCCAGCCGATCAGAGCGAGCAGCCAGGTCGCCGGCTCGAAGTCGCCCGCCCGGGGACCTCTCCCCGCATGCCGTGCCGCCTCCTCGCAGTAGTAGGCCACACCCGCCGCCACCTGGAGGAAGTACGCCTGGATGAGCGCCTCGCGGTCAAAGGGCGGGCGCCCCTCGACGACCTCGTGCCCGAGCGACTCGAGCAGGACCACGGCGTCGTCCACCGCGGTCTTGCAGTCTGCGTGCTGCTCGGTGCCGTAGAGCGCGTCCCGCGTGAACGCGACACGCAGCCGCCCCGGGTCGCGGCCGACCTCGTCGAGGAAGGGGCGCTCCGGTGGGGGGGCACCATAGGGATCGCCCGGCGCCCCGCCCGCTACGATGTCCAGCAGCAAGGCCGAGTCGCGCACCGAGCGGGTGAGCACGTGCTCCTGCACATAGCCACCCCAGGCGTCGCCCATGAACGGCGCCATGGTCACCCGGCCCCGGGTGGGCTTGAGGCCGAACAGGCCGGTGGTCGATGCGGGGATGCGGATGGAGCCCCCGCCGTCTCCCCCA
>JAYYRS010000131.1:0-3253 GCA_036126975.1 Myxococcota bacterium | reverse complement strand
CGCACCCGGATCTCGTAGTCGCGGTCGCCCATCGCATCCGCGCGCATGCCGTACCGCTCGCTGCCCGTGTAGGTCGCGCCGTCGTAGGGGCAGTCGTCCCCCGCAGCAGACCATTCGTAGTCGAGGATCATGTCGCCCCGGTACGCGCCATCGTCGCCCTCGTCGACCGCGAGGAAGAGCGTGAAGGACTGCGTGTAGGTGCAGTTCTCTCCCCGGTACGTGTACTCGGTATCCTCGCCTTCGAGCTCCACGAGCGCCCAGTCTCCCTGGAGCGTCGCGTCGGGGTCGACCTCGGACTCCTCCTCGGACTCCTCCGGCTCCGCTCCGGCACCCTCCTCGGGCTGGCCCGGAACCGAACCCTCGCCGTCGCGGCCTCCCTGCAGGGCATCGTCGATCCCGTCTCCGTTCTCGTCGACGATGTCCACGTCGGCCTTTACAGCGGAACAGCCGGCGGCAGTGAGGCCGAGCCCGGCTGCGGTGGAGAGCGGGAAGAGGCGGCGCATGGGGACTCCGGGATTGTCGGTAGGGGTCGGCCGGGGGGCAGTGTATCGACTCCGGGCGCGGCCCGCGCTCCCGGGCTGTGGACTGGCGCAGCTTCGGCGCGTTAGCCGGCCGCGAACCGCGTCCTGAGGCCGCCATGCGCGAAGATCTCCGCCAGACCCGCATCGACAAGCTTGACCAGATCGTGGAGGCCGGCTTCCCGGCATGGCCCGATCGGTACGAGCGGACCCACACCCTCTCCGAGTGCATGCAGCTCACCGAGGGGACCCAGGGCGTTCGCACTGCGGGGCGGCTGGTCGGTTTCCGCTCCATGGGCAAGCTCGCGTTCGGCCACATCCAGGACCTCCACGGCCGCATGCAGATCATGGTGAGTCGCTCCGCCCTCGACGAGGTGGAGGAGGAGAGCCGCAAGCGGTTCAAGCTGCTCGCGAAGAAGGTGGACCTCTGGGATTTCATCGGCGTCGAGGGGGAGGTGGTCCGCACACGGACGGGGGAGCTCACGATCCGGGTCACGGACTGGACGTTCCTGGGGAAGGCCATCCAGCCCCCGCCGGACAAGTTCAAGGGCATCCAGAACCAGGAACTCGCATGGCGGCGCCGCTATGCCGACCTCGTGACGAACGAGGAGGCGCGGCATCGGTTCCAGGTCCGGACCGCGGTGGTTCGCGGGCTCCGTCGTGTGCTGGACGAGGCAGCATTCGACGAGGTTGACACCCCCATCCTGTGCAACCAGGCCTCCGGGGCGTTGGCGAAGCCCTTCTTCAGTCACCACAACGCACTCGACATGCCTGTGGTGCTGCGCATCGCACCCGAAACCTACCTCAAGCGATGCATCGTGGCCGGCTACGACCGTGTCTACGAGTTCGCGCGGTGCTTCCGGAACGAGGGCATGGCGCCCTCGCATCTCCAGGAGTTCACCATGCTCGAGTTCTACGCGGCCTACTGGAACTACGAGGACAACATGGCCTTCACGGAGCGCATGATCCGTCGCGTCGTGGAGGAGGCCTGCGGCACATTGCAGATCCAGCGCGGCGATACGGTCATCGACTTTGCACAGCCCTGGCCCCGCCGGACGCTGCGGGAGGTCATCCTCGAGCACTCCGGACTCGACATCGAGGAACATCAAGACGCCGAGGCCCTCAGGCAAGCGATTCTCGAGCTCGGGATCCAGCTTGAGCGGCCCGAGGCGGGACGAGGGAGTCTCATCGATCAGCTGTACAAACGGACGGCTCGCCCCAGGCTGGTGCAGCCGACCTTCATCGTTCGACACCCGCTCGACCTCTCCCCGCTCGCCCGTTCAAGTGACGACAACCCGGAGACGGTCGACCGCTTCCAGCTTGTCATCGACTCCTGGGAGGTGCTGAACGCCTACAGCGAACTGGTTGATCCCATTGACCAGCGAAGCCGGCTGGAAGAGCAGGCCGGGCTGCGCGCAGCGGGCGACGATGAGGCGATGCCGCTCGATGAGGACTACCTCCTTGCGATGGAACACGGCATGCCGCCGATCTCCGGGTGGGGAATGGGGATCGAGCGCTTCGTGGCGTTGCTCACCGATGCACCGAACCTGCGGGATGTCGTGCTCTTCCCGCTGATGCGGAAGGCCGACAGCCAAGGGGATGCAGACGAGACCTCGGGCTGACCGTGGCTCGCCTGCCTGCGGCACTGGACCCCGCGGCTGCTGCGGCTGCGGGACCCGAGTTGGCGCGCGTGGCGGCGACGCGGGTGCCGGCGGCCTTCGCCGCGGCGGGCGCGCTGCGCGCCGCCTCCCGCGAACTGGCAGACGCCATCGCAGCGGAACGTGTCGCCGATGCGGCGGATTCAATGACCCACTCCGCGTGGCGTGCGGCCCATGATCGACTGCGTCAGCTGGTTGGCGCTGCGGTGCAGCGTCTGGGCAACCGGACACCCGGACCCGAACTCGGAGAGGCGCTGGCAGCCTGGTCCGACCCGTACGCGGCGGACGCAGCCGGGGAGGGGGTGCTGGACGCGCTGCGCGCGGTCTGCGCATCTGCTCCGTCGTCGCTCCACGGTGATTGGATCAGAGATCTCACCCTGGCGGTGGAGCGCGCGCGAGAAGCGGGCCGCGTGTACGACGCCGCCGAGCGCAGGCGGGCCGGCGCCATCCGGCAGCGGGTAGAAACCTGCAAGGCATGGCGCGATGCGGCAGAAGCGCTGTTCGAGGTCGCGCCGCCCGACGACCCGGACCGGCTCGTTGCGCTGTCTGCCGGCGCCGCTTCCGACCCCGCAGACTGCTGGTTCGACGACCCGGATGCGCCCTGACACTCCCCTCTTTGGCGGCAATCGGGTAGCCTCTCAGGAACGGTATCCACGAGGCCCCCATGTCTGTGCTCTCCCGCGTCCCCGCTCTCCTGGCCGCCGCCGCGGTCGCACTGCCGGCCGTGGCCCACGCGGAGGGTGATTTCATCACCGCCGTCGGTGACCGGATCGACCTCGATCTCGCAGGCAACTGGACGCGTGTGTATCCAGACGGAAACGGCGCCTGGGTGCTGTTCATCACGGGCGGGGGCAACTACCACTACATCCCGATGAGTCGGGACTACCAGCTGCTGAGCAGCCGGATCCGGCTGACGGACTCCCCCCTGCGCCTCGTCGACCACCAGATGGCGCAGTGCCCGGATGGGAGCTGGTTCCATGTGGCCTCTGCCGAGGTCGATGAGCCCGATGACACGGCGTACGTGTTCCGGTACGACGCCGACTTCAACATGACCTGCAGCCTCGAGCTCGCGTACGC